>JBOFIL010000066.1:0-3404 GCA_051650165.1 Allobosea sp. | reverse complement strand
ATTCATGTGCGCCGGCGACAGGGAGAAACCATACCATGTACCGAGCGATGACGCGGGGCATCGTCGTTGATGTCCGCCCGGATTTCATGCCGGATCGGTCTGTGCCCGCGCAGGGTCAGTTTTTCTGGTCCTATACGGTCGAGATCATCAACCAGTCTTCCGATGTCGTGCAGCTCCTCACCCGCCACTGGGTCATCACCGATGCGCATGGCAAGGTGCAGGAGGTGAAGGGCGATGGCGTCATTGGCCAGCAGCCAAAGCTCGCCCCCGGCAGCACGTTCACCTACACATCTGGTTGCCCGCTCACGACACCTGAGGGCACCATGGAAGGGCGCTATGGCATGCTCAGCCAGACCGGCGAGCGCTTCGAGATCGCCATTCCGCTGTTTGCGCTTGATTCCCCGCTGGTGAAGCGCACGTTACACTGAGTTGCGGCACGCCGCGCCAAACGCCAAAGGTCTTGATCACCTGATGACCGCGCTCGACATCCTCGCCCGTCTCGTTGCGTTCGATACCGAGAGCGACAAATCCAATCTTGCGCTCATCGCCTTCGTTGAGAGCTATCTGGCCGGGCTGGGCGTTGCGTCCATCCGCATCCCCAATGCGGCGGGCGACAAGGCGGCGCTCTTCGCGACCATCGGCCCCACAGATCGCGGCGGCGTCGTGCTCTCGGGCCACACCGATGTCGTGCCAGTGGCAGGGCAGGCCTGGACGAGCGATCCGTTCAGCTTGCGCATCGCCGATGATCGCGCCTATGGGCGCGGCGCGGTTGATATGAAGGGCTTTCTGGCCATTTGCCTTGCCGCAGTGCCGGCGATGCAGGCGGCAAGACTGGCAACGCCCATCCACCTGTTCTTCTCCTATGACGAGGAGACCACCTGCCTAGGCGTGATCGATGGCATCGCCCGCATGGGGCATGATCTGCCGCGCCCCATCGCCGTGATTGTCGGCGAGCCGACCGACCTTGAGGTGGCGGATGCACACAAGAGCGTCGTCACTTTCTTCACCACAGTCACGGGGGTCGAGGCGCATTCCTCCAAGCCGCATCTGGGCGCCAGTGCCGTTCATGGCGCGGCCCTGCTGATCGCCGAGCTGGACCGGATCGGCGATGAGATGGAGATGCGCGGCGATCCATCCGGGCGGTTTGATCCCGGCTTCACCACCGTGCATGTCGGCACCATCCAGGGCGGCACGGCGCGCAACATCATGGCCAAACAAGCGCGTTTTCATTGGGAGTTTCGCGGCCTGCCAAGCCTTGACCCCGCCGAAATCCCGGCCCGTTTCGAGGCTTTCGGACGAAATGTCGTGCTGCCCAGGCTCACACGGCACGTGCCGGGGGCGGCTATCGTGACCGAGAATGAGGTCTCCGTGCCGGGTCTTGCGCCCAGCCCCGGCTCACCCGCAGAGGTGCTGGCGCTACGCCTGGCTGCGCGCAACCGCACCATCACCGTGCCTTACGGGACAGAGGCAGGAAATTTCCAGAAGGGCGGGCTTGCCACGGTGGTGTGTGGCCCGGGCTCGATCAATCAGGCGCATCAGCCCGATGAGTTCATCACGCTGAACGCTTTGCGTGACGGCGAGGCTTTCATCGCCAGATTGATTGCCCACTGCAGCACATGAGAGTGGCAATCCCGGCAGGAACGCGTGTCACGCTTGCGTGAGCCAAGACTTGTTTGGTGGCATCGCCTTGACCCCGCCTGCCACCATTCTTAGCTTGTGACACGACACAGATGATCATGATTCTGCGCTTCTGCTTCCAGATGGCGCATCACAGGAAAGGAATGGGCCATGGCGACGGCAAAAGTCACCGATGCGAGCTTCGAGGCCGATGTGCTGAAGTCATCCGAGCCGGTGGTCGTGGATTTCTGGGCGGAATGGTGCGGCCCCTGCCGCATGATCGGCCCCTCGCTCGACCAGATCTCGGACGAGATGGCCGGCAAGGTGAAGATCGTGAAGATCAATGTCGATGAGAACCCGGCGACCGCCGCCAAGTTCGGCATTCGCTCGATCCCGACATTGCTGATCTTCAAGGGCGGAGAGCTGGCCTCACAAAAGGTCGGCGCAGCCTCGAAGGGCGATCTCTCCAAGTGGATTTCAGCTGCGGTCTGATGTTTAGCTCTGCGCATTGATCGAGGCCCGTGCCGCGAGGCACGGGCTTTTTATTTCATGACACGCCAATGATAGTTTTCCGTCTCGGAACGCGTTCACTTAACGCCCCCTTAAAACCGCCATGATTGAGTCACGTTGAGACAGGCAAACCCGGAGACGGGCAACCATTCAGCGGGAGCGGGGCTGACCTTGCCATCACAGCCGACCATCAGGAGCATGTCATGAGCCGCCGGGAGCCCAGCTTCGGCAGCGGCTTGTCGGACATGCGCGCCTCGGCCGATGATCGCCCCTTGCCAAAAGGGCGGGCAGCATCGGCGCGCAAAGCCGCGCAGCACAAGGCCAGTGGCCGCTCCAGCGAGGATGATGGCCCGCGTGACAATCGCCGCGACAGCAAACGGCGCGGCAATGGCGGCGGGCGCAAGCGTCGCGGTGGCGGCTCGTTGGGCGGTTCATTTTTGGGCCGCATGGTCTATTGGTGCTTCGTCATGGGGCTTTGGGCGGCGCTCGGCCTTGGCGGGCTGGTGCTCTACCATGCCTCGCAGCTGCCGCCGATCGACAAGCTTTCTGTGCCCAAGCGCCCGCCGAACATCGCCATTCTGGCGGCGGATGGCACGCTGATCGCCAATCGCGGCGAAACCGGCGGGCGCACTGTCAACATCCGCGAATTGCCGCCCTATCTGCCCAATGCCTTCATCGCCATCGAGGACAGGCGCTTCCATTCGCATTGGGGTATTGATCCTGTCGGCATCGGGCGGGCGGTGGTGCGCAACATCACCGCGCGCGGTGTCAGCCAGGGCGGCTCGACGCTGACGCAGCAGCTCGCCAAGAACCTTTTCCTGACACAGGAGCGCACCGCTTCCCGCAAAATCCAGGAGGCCATCCTCGCGCTCTGGTTGGAGCAGACATACTCGAAAGACCAGATCCTGGAGCTCTATCTCAACCGCGTCTATTTCGGCGCGGGCGCTTACGGCGTCGAGGCGGCGGCGCAGCGCTATTTCGGCAAGTCAGCGCGCTCGGTGACACTGGCCGAAGCCGCGATGCTCGCCGGCCTCGTGCAGGCCCCCTCGCGCCTTGCGCCCAACCGCAATCCGGATGCGGCGGAGAAGCGCGCGCAGCTGGTGATTGCAGCCATGAACGAGCAGAAGCTGATCTCGGAGAATTCCGCCAAGACTGCACTGGTTGCCCCGGCTGAGGCTGTCGATAAGGCTGGCGTGGGCTCGATCAATTATGCCGCTGATCACGTCATGGACCTGCTTGATGATTATGTCGGCGGCGTCGAGAGCGATGTCACAGTG
>JBOFIL010000065.1:0-7148 GCA_051650165.1 Allobosea sp. | reverse complement strand
TCCCGCCTTGGAATCACGCACCGCACCATGCTAGAGGCGGGGCCAATGACCGGCCCGGCATCCAGCGGGCTACTCGCGCCTTGCAGGGCAAGACGGACAACCCAACAAGACGCATAACTCAAGCAGGATAGACTGATGAGCCAGACCGCCACGCAACTCCATCTCTCCAATTCGTTCTTTTCGGCGAGCCTTGCCGACTCAGACCCGGAGATCGCCCGCTCCATCGAGCTGGAGCTTGGCCGCCAGCGTGATGAGATCGAACTCATTGCCTCCGAGAACATTGTCAGCCGCGCTGTGCTGGAGGCGCAGGGCTCGGTGATGACCAACAAATACGCCGAGGGCTATCCCGGCCGGCGCTATTATGGCGGCTGCCAGTTTGTCGATATTGCCGAGAAGCTCGCCATCGAGCGCGCCTGCAAGCTGTTTGATTGCAGATTCGCCAATGTGCAGCCCAATTCCGGCAGCCAGGCCAATCAGGCCGTGTTCATGGCGCTGATGCAGCCGGGCGATACCTTCATGGGCCTCGATCTCGCCGCCGGCGGGCATCTCACCCATGGCGCGCCGGTCAACCAATCCGGCAAATGGTTCAATGTGGTGAGCTATGGCGTCTGCGTGGTCGATCAGCTCATCGATTATGACGCGCTGGAGCGCCTCGCCATCGAGAACAAGCCCAAGATGATCATCGCCGGCGGCTCGGCCTATGCGCGCCATTGGGATTTCGCGCGCTTCCGCGAGATTGCCGACAAGGTGGGCGCGTATTTCCTCGTAGATATGGCGCATTTCGCCGGTCTGGTGGCTGGCGGCGCGCACCCCTCGCCATTCCCGCATGCCCATGTCGCCACAACCACCACGCACAAGACATTGCGCGGCCCTCGCGGCGGCATGATCCTCACCAATGACGAGGATCTGGCCAAGAAGTTCAACTCCGCGATCTTCCCCGGCATTCAGGGCGGCCCGCTGATGCATGTCATCGCCGCCAAGGCCGTGGCTTTCGCCGAGGCCCTGCGCCCCGAGTTCAAGCTCTATGCCCGCTCTGTGGTCGAGAATGCCAAGGCGCTGGCTGATACGCTCAAGAGCAAGGGGTTCAACCTGGTGACTGATGGCACCGACAACCACCTCATGCTGGTTGATCTGCGCTCCAAGAAGCTGACCGGCAAGGCAGCCGAAGCTGCGCTTAGCCGCGCCCACATCACCTGCAACAAGAACGGTGTGCCGTTCGACACCGAGAAGCCGATGATCACGTCAGGCGTCCGCCTTGGCACGCCCGCAGCCACCTCGCGCGGCTTCGGCGTGGCCGAATTCAAACAGGTTGGCGAGCTTGTCGCCGAAGTGCTTGATGGGCTGGCCACCAAGGGCGAGGCGGGCAATGCGTCCGTCGAAGAGGCCGTGAAGGCCAAGGTCCATGTGCTGACCAAGCGCTTCCCGATTTATGGCTGAGACATAAGCGGGAGAGCACCAGACCATGCGCTGCCCCTATTGCGGTTCGCTCGATACGCAGGTGAAGGACTCGCGCCCTTCGGAGGATAGCTCCGCCATTCGCCGGCGGCGCATCTGCCCGGATTGCGGCGGGCGCTTCACCACCTTCGAGCGCGTGCAATTGCGCGAGTTGACCGTGGTCAAGCGCTCGGGCCGGCGCACACTGTTTGACCGTGACAAGCTGCAAACCTCGGTGGAGGTGGCGCTGCGCAAGCGCCCCGTGCCGCCGGAGCGGATCGAGCGCATGGTCAATGGCATTGTCCGCCAGCTTGAAAGCGCGGGCGAGAGTGACATCCAGAGCGCGACCATCGGCAAGCTGGTAATGGAGGGGCTGAAAAGCCTCGATGATGTCGCCTATGTGCGCTTTGCCTCGGTGTATCGCGATTTCCGCGAGGCCAAGGATTTCGAGGACATCATCGGTGAACTCACCGCCGATGATGGTGATGGCCCCGGAATCTCACCCGGTGTGCCTCTTGGCGCGCCTGCCGCCAAAGATGGCTGAGCGGCCCGTTCCCGGCGCTTTGCCCGCCGCTTCACCCGAAGAAGATCACGCCTTCATGGCCCACGCGCTCGCTCTCTCGCGGCGCGGGCTTGGGCGCACCTGGCCGAACCCATCGGTTGGCGCGGTCATTGTCAATGGTCAGCCGGGCCAACGCCGCATTGTCGGGCGTGGGTTCACGCAAGCCGGCGGGCGCCCGCACGGCGAGGCGGTGGCGTTTGATCAGGCCGGCGAGGCGGCACTTGGCGGTACGCTCTATGTCGCGCTGGAGCCGTGCTCGCATCGCACTGTACGGGGCGGCATGCCGTGCCTGGAGCGGGCGTTGCGGGCCGGTGTGCGCCGCGTTGTCTCTGCAATCGTCGATCCCAATCCCGAGATTGCCGGCCTTGGCCATGCCATTCTGAAGCTTGCCGGCTGCGAGGTGACGGTGGGTGTTGGTGGTGAGGAGGCAGCACGCATCAATCGCGGCCATATCCTGCGCGTCACACAAGGGCGCCCGATGGTGACGCTGAAAATTGCCCGCACTGCCGATGGTTATGCCGGTGCCTTGAAGGGCGGAAACGGTGCACGGTTGCAGGTTTCCTGCGAGCAGGCAGGCCGCTTCGTGCATCTCCAGCGCGCCATGCACGATGCAATCATGGTGGGCATTTCAACCGTGCTGGCCGATGATCCGCAGCTCAATGTGCGCTCTCCCGGCCTTGAGGATCGCTCGCCGATACGCCTGGTGCTGGATAGCCATTTGCGGCTACCTGTGGGCGCAAAGCTGGTCACGACCGCGCGGGACATCCCCACCTGGGTGATTGCATCCGAGCGCGCCCCCCTTGATGCCGAGCGGCGCTTGGTTGCAGCGGGCGTCGAGGTGATGCGCGTCAGTGCAGGCAAGGATGGCCGGCTTGATCTGGGCGACGCCTTACAGCTGCTCGCCACACGCGGCATCACGCGGGTGTTTTCGGAAGGCGGCCCGACGGTCGCGGCAGAGCTTGCACAAGCTGGCCTTGCCGATGAAATACTGATCTCGACAAGCCCCGATAACCTGGGCGAAGCAGGCGTCATCGGCGTGCAATCCGCGCTGGCCGCCGCACTTGGCGACGCTTCGCGCTATCGCCATATGGGCGATGAGATGATCGGCGTGGATGTGTTGCAGCGCTATGAAAGGGTGATGTGATGTTCACAGGGCTGGTCACCGATGTTGGCGAGATTGTTGCAATCGAGGATGTCACGCCTGATTTGCGCCGCCTGCACATCGCCTCGCACTATCCGGCAGCAGGCATTGCGCTCGGGGCATCCATCGCCTGTTCCGGCATTTGTCTGACGGTCACGGCAGTTGAGGCGAAAGGCGATGCAAAGGGCGAAGGCAGCATCTTCCAGGCCGAAACCGCAGCCGAGACACTTGCCCGCACCATGGCGCGGGAATGGCGGATCGGCACGAAGCTCAATCTCGAACGCTCGCTCAGGATTGGCGATGAGATGGGCGGGCATCTGGTCTCCGGGCATGTCGATGGTGTCGCCCAGATTGCCGAATTGGTGAGCCTGCCGCCGGACCCGAATGAGCCATGGTCCGCCACCGCTAAGTTCATCATCGATGCGCCAGCCGAGCTGGCCCGCTTCATTGCCGAAAAAGGCTCGATCTGCCTCGATGGCACATCGCTGACCGTCAATGAGGTGCAGGGCCGTCGCTTTTCTGTGCTTCTGATCCCCCATACGCTTGCCGTCACCACATGGGGGCAGCGCAAAGCTGGCGATCATCTGCATATCGAGGTCGATCTGATGGCGCGGTACGCCGCGCGGCTTGCGGCGGCGCGGGCTGAAGGCTACTGACGCCGTTCAATTCATACACAAGGATCACCCATGGCAGGCGCGCGCAAGGCGAAGACGACGAAGGCTGCGGGCGGCGAAGCGCTCGCCGGCGCGAGGGTGCTTGTCGTCGAGGCCCGTTTCTACGATTCGCTTGCCGATGAGCTGCTGGCTGGCGCGCGCGAGGCGCTGGAAAAGGCCGGCTGCCGCATGGATGTGATCACCGTTCCGGGCGCGCTTGAAATCCCTGCGACAACCGTCATTGCGCTGCGTGCGGCGGCTGAGGGCGATGATCCCTATGAGGCTGTGGTGGCGCTGGGCTGCGTCATCCGCGGCGAGACCGGGCATTACGACATTGTGGCGGGCGAAAGCGCGCGTGCGCTGATGGATATTTCCGTGGCGTATGAAATGCCGCTCGGCAATGGCATCCTCACCGTCGAAACCGAAGCGCAGGCGCTGGCCCGCGCCCGTCGCAGCGAAATGAACAAGGGCGGCGGCGCAGCAGAAGCGGCGCTCGCCGTGCTTGCCATCCGCCGCAGCCTTGAAGGGGCCACATCGTGAGCAACCGGGCCGAAAGACGCCGCGCATCGCGCCTTGCCGCCGTGCAGGCTCTCTATGAAATGGATGTCGCCGGCAAGGGCGTCGTTGAGGCCATGGGCGAATTCGAGACCTTCTGGATCGGCAAGGAAATCGACGGCATCAAGCTGCCCAAGGCCGAGCCGGAGTTCTTCCGCGATATTCTCGGCGGCGTAGTGCGCGAGCAGCGCGTCGTCGATCAGACGGTTGATTCGGTGCTGGCTGACGGCTGGCCGTTGGCACGCATCGAGCTGGTCATTCGCGCCGCGCTCCGCGCCGGAACATATGAACTGGCTTTCCGCAAGGATGTACCGGCCCGTGCCGTGATCTCTGAATATGTTGCCGTGATGCGCGCATTCTATGATGGCGACGAGCCTGGGCTGGTCAACGCCGTGCTCGATCGCATCGCCCGCGAGACGCGCGCCGAAGAGATGGCAGCGTAATGGCAGCCTGAGGCAGTTCAGCCTCAGCGTTTGCCGAATACCTCGGGGTTGACCATCCGGATGGGAGCGCCATCGAGAAACGCCACAATGTTCTCTGCGCTTTCGCCATAGAACTGGCGAAACACCGGCTCTGCCGAATAGCCCAGATGCGGCGTGAGGATCACGTTCGGGAGTTTCCGCAAGCCATGATCCGCCGGCAGTGGCTCGATGTTGAACACGTCCAAGCCAGCCCGAATGCGGCGTTCCTTTAGCGCTGCCATCAGCGGCGTTTCATCAATCAATGGCCCGCGCGAGGTGTTGATCAGGATCGCGCCCGACTTCATCGCCGCGATTTCTTTGTCGCCCACCACGCCCTTTGTACGCTCCGAGAGCACGAGATGCAGCGAGATGGCATCGCTGGCCGCGAACAGCTCGTCCTTGCTCACGAGCCGCGCGCCTGCTTCTGCGGCTTTCTCCTCAGTCAGGTTCTGGCTCCAGGCCGTGACCTCCATGCCGAAGGCCGCGCCATAGCGCGCGACGCGCGAGCCCAGCCGCCCAAGCCCGACAATGCCGAGCCTGAGGCCGGAAAGGATCGTCCCAAGTGGCACGCCGTGGTGCCAGCCACCCTCACGCATCACGGCATCGGCATGGGCGATGTCGCGCGCACAGGCCATGATCAGCCCGAAGGCAAGCTCTGATGTTGCCGCCGTCACAGGCTCGCCGCCCGTGTTGCAGACAAGGATGCCGGCTTGGGTCGCGGCGGCAACATCAAGCGTGGGTGCGCGTGCGCCTGTCAGCGCGATCATTTTCAGGCGCGGCAATTGCCCAATCAGGCTGGCGGTGAAGGCGGTGCGCTCGCGCATGAGCACCACCACATCAAAGCCCTGCAAGGCGGCGACTGCCCCCTCCTCATCCGCGAAGGGCGCGGTGAAGACGGTGATCGCGGCGCGGGCGGCCACCCCCGACCAATCGGCGGAAGCCATCGCCACACTCTGGCTGTCGTCGAGAATGGCGATGGCAGGCTTTGTCATTTGCAGCTTTCAGTTAGTTGCAGGCATGTCACACCCGCCTCGATCAATCCGGGCGGATATTGTTCTCGCGCACCACATCGCCCCAGGTTTTCATCTGGCCGCTGAGGAAGGTGGCAAGCTCTGCCGGGCCACGCAGCATCAGATCGATCTGCTGGTTTTCCGTCATCTGCTTGGCAACACGCTCCTCCTTGAAGCTCTCTTCAAGCGCGGCGCGCATCCGCTCGATCAGCGGTGCAGGCGTGCCGGCTGGGGCAAACACGGCCCACCACGCATTGGCGCTGAGGCCTTGAAAACCGCTCTCGGTGGCCGTCGGCAAATCCGGGAAGGCCTTGGCACGCTTCTCGCCGGTCTGCATCAGGGCGCGCAAGTTGCCGCCAGCGATCTGCGGCGCGAGCAGCGCGCTGGAGCCAATCGCCAGCTCGATATGGCCGGCCACCGCATCATTGACGAGCGGCCCGCCGCCGCGGAATGGCACATGCGTGAACGGCGCGCCTGTGCGGCGCGAGAGCAGCGTCATGGTCAGGTGCCCGAGGCTGCCATTGCCGATGGAGCCATAATTCAGCCCGCCAGCGCTGGCCTTGGTTGCAGCCATGACATCGGCCATCGTCTTGTAGGGCTTGTCCTTGTGCGTAGCTAAGATCATCGGCGCGGTGCCGATCAGCATGACTGGTGCAAGGTCTTTCTGGTTGTCGTAAGGCAGGTTTGGCAGCAGCGCGGGCAGCACGGCGTGACTGTCAAACACCACGAGGAAGGTGCCGCCATCGGGCGGAGATTTCGCCGCAGCATTGGCACCGATCGAGCTGGAGCCACCGGGGCGGTTATCCACCGTCACCGGCACACCGAGACGCTGTTGCAGGCCTGTTTGTGCGAGGCGCGCCACGGCATCAGTCGAGCCGCCGGGCGGAAAACCGACGATCAGGTTGATGCGCGGCGTCGGCCAGGGCGTCTGGGGCTGTGCCTGCGCCTGAGCGGCGAGTGGCGAAAGCGCGGCGGCAGCGAGCATGGTGCGGCGTGTCAGGCCTGTCAGGCGTTTGGTCATCCCTCAATCTCCCAATTGATGTCAGTCTTGTTTTCGCTGGAGGCCTTGGTGGCTCTCGCTTAAATGACAAGGTAGGGCTGCATACGCAGTCGCACCAGTGCGATCGCGATGCATAATGCTATGGCATGCTTGCGCGCACCATGCGCCCATAGGCCAATGGAAGGATGCCGTTTTTGGCAGGATCACCGGAAGACACGCTGATCGCCCGGTATTTTGCCCCGATTGCGGGCGAGGGCGGGCTTGGCCTTGCCGATGATGCGGCGCTGTTCGCTGTGCAGCCGGGCGAGGAACTTGTTATCACCAAGGACATG
>JBOFIL010000064.1:0-1862 GCA_051650165.1 Allobosea sp. | reverse complement strand
ATCCACGTCTTTCCTGAAGCATTCCCAAGTCGTGGATGGTCGGGACAAGCCCGACCATGACGTGTGAGCGGTAGCGCCGACGGTCGAGGAGAGAGAAGAGGCCTCCTCTACCTTCGCCCGAACAGCGTCTCGATTTCCGCCAGCGTCAGCGCCACGTAAGTTGGCCGGCCATGGTTGCACTGGCCGCCATTGGGGGTGATTTCCATCTCGCGCAGCAGCGCATTCATCTCTTCAGGACGCATGCGGCGGCCAGCGCGCACAGAATGGTGGCAGGCGATGGTGGCGAGCAGATGATCAAGCCGTCGTTGCAGGCGCTCAGCTTCTGCGCCGGTTTCGAGCGCATCTTCGCTCAGGGCATCGGCAATGTCCCGCACCATGCGTTGTGTCGCGCCGCCGATCAGCGCCGCCGGCACCTCGCGCACCAGCACGGCGGAAGGGCCGAAGCCATCGAGCCCCAGCCCCAGAGCCTCCAGAGCGGGCGCGGCGGCGACCAGCCGTTCGGCGGAAGCCGGATCAAGCTCCACCACCTCAGGCACCAGCAGCAATTGCCGCGCAATGCCATTGGCGGCGCGCTCGCGCTTCAGGCGTTCATAGACAATGCGCTCATGGGCGGCGTGCTGATCGACGATGACCATGCCGCTTTCCGTCTGCGCCACGATATAGGTCTCGTGCAGCTGCGCCCGCGCCGCGCCCAGCGGGAAGCGCATCGCCTCAGGATCAGGCTCGTGCAGCGTGGCGCGCGCATCCGCCATGGGGGCAGCAAGAGAACCGCCATAACCCTCTTCTGAAAGCCCGAAGCGCGCCTGCGCCGGCGGCGTATCAAGCGGTGCCTGCATCTGCATCGCGGCCTGCGCGGCATTGCGTGAAATCGGAGCGGGCGGGCGATAGCCGAACGAGGATTGCCCGCTAAAAATGGGCGCACGATTCTGGCCTCCCATCACGCCTTGAAGCTGATCGAGCCCGCGCCCGCCGCCGCTGGCCGCGCGGGCTCCGCCACGCGCAATCGCATCGCGCAAGCCGGAGACGACCAGCGCGCGCACCAGCCCGCTGTCGCGAAACCGCACCTCGGTCTTGGCCGGGTGGACATTCACATCCACCAGCTCCGGGTCGCAATCGAGGTTGAGCGCCAGCACAGGGTGGCGGCCGGATGGCAACACATCAGCATAGGCCCCGCGCACGGCGGAGAGCAGCAACTTGTCGCGCACAGGGCGGCCATTGACGTTGAGAAACACATGGGTGTTTGCGCCGCGGTGATAGGTCGGCAGGCTGGCAAAGCCCGAGAGCGCAAAGCCTTCACGGACCAGACTCACGGGCAGTGCATTCTCTGGCAGATCGCGCCCCACAATGCGGGCAAGGCGTGCGAGCAGGGCATTCTCGCCAGTCTCGACGGCCAGATCGAAGGCGCTGATGCCATCGCCCTCAAGGCTGAAACGCACCTCCGGATGCGCCAGGGCCAGCCGGCGCAATGTTTCCGCCACAGCCATCGCCTCTGCGCGGTCTGATTTGAGGAATTTCAACCGCGCTGGCGTCCAGGCAAAAAGCTCGCTCACCTCGATGCGTGTGCCAGCCGCGCCGCTGGCGGGGCGGACCTCGCCCTTACGCCCGGCCTCCACCACCAGCTGCGAGGCTGCGCTTGCATCGCGCTGGCGGGTGAGAATATCGAGCCGCGCCACCGACCCGATGGAGGGCAGTGCCTCGCCGCGAAAGCCGAGTGTGCGGATGTTTGAGAGGTCGCCCTCCGGCAACTTCGAGGTGGCGTGCCGCTCGATCGAGAGCGCGAGATCTTGTACGCTCATGCCCGCGCCATCATCGGTGACGCGGATGAGCTTGCGCCCGCCCGCCTCGATAGCCACGCGAATGCT
>JBOFIL010000063.1:0-7361 GCA_051650165.1 Allobosea sp. | reverse complement strand
GATGAACAGCACGCCGTTGAGATGGTCGATCTCGTGTTGCAGGCAGACAGCGAGCAGGCCGTCAGCCTCCATCATCCGGCCCTTGCCGTCCATATCGTTGAACTGGACGCGCACCCGGTCCGGGCGCTCGACATCCTCGTAGTATTCGGGGATCGAGAGGCAGCCCTCATTCCAGGGCTTCATATCCTCAGAGGCCCAGACAATTTCCGGATTGATGAACACCATCGGAGCTTTTTCCTCGTCCTTGCCAGACAAATCCATGGTGACGATGCGCTTGGCAACGCCCACCTGAATTGCGGCAAGGCCAATGCCCGGCGCGTCATACATGGTGTCGAACATGTCGGCGATGAGCGTTTTCAGCTCGGCATCAATGGTGACAACAGGCTCTGAAGCCTGCTTGAGCAGCGGATCGGGCAGAATGACGAGTGGACGTATGGCCATGGCGGGCTTCGTGTTGTGCGGCTGGGATGATGAAAACGTCTGCTCACATAGTTGCGCGCTGCGCCGGGGTCAAACCGTTCCAGCTTCGTTCGCGCATCTGATCCGAATCGGCTAGCTTACCTTTCATGAGCTATGCGCTGACCGACATTGTGATTGTGATTGGCGAGCGGGCTATCACGCTTGGCGAGGTGCTGATGGCCGCGGGTGCGGTCGCGCTGCTGCTTCTCATGCTGCTCACCATCAGCCAGTGGCGTGCGGCCTCGCGGCAGGCATTGGAAGCGGCGGCGAGCGCCGAGCGTGCGCGCGAGTTCGATGACAAGGTGGGTGAACTCAACAAATTCCAGGCCGAGCTGACTGGCCGGATGCAGACCATGGCCGAGATTTTCGGCACGCGGCAATCCGACATGGTGCGCCTTCTCGCCGAGCGGATGGATGGGCTGCGCTCCCAGCTGGGGCAAGGCATCGAAGCGGGCGCAAAATCCACGGGCGAGACGTTGGGCAAGCTGCACGAGCGCCTCGCGGTGATTGATGCGGCGCAGGCCAATCTCTCCGGCCTCACGCAGGAGGTGCTGACGCTTAAGGATGTGCTCGCCAACAAGCAGGCGCGCGGGGCCTATGGGCAGGGGCGCATGGAGGCGATCCTGCGCGATGGCCTGCCGCAGGGGGCGTATGAATTCCAGCCGATGCTCTCGAACAAGACACGGCCCGATTGCCTCGTCTCGTTGCCGGGGGACTCGCGTAAACTGGTCATCGACGCGAAATTCCCGCTCGAAGGTTTCACGGCGCTGAAGGGGGCGGCTTCTGATCCAGAGCGCAAGCAGGCGATGCAGCAGGTGCGCACCGATATTGGCCTGCATGTGAAGGCGATCTCCGACAAATATCTCATCCCCGGTGAGACGCAGGACATGGCGCTGATGTTCGTGCCGTCCGAGGCGCTCTATGCCGATCTGCATGAGCATTTCGATGATGTGATGCAGCGTGCGCACAAGGCGCGGGTGCTGGTGGTCTCGCCGACATTGCTGTCGATGGCCGTGCAGTTGATGCAGGCCATCGTGCGCGACTCACGCATGCGTGAGGAGGCCCGCGTCATCCAGAGCGAGGTGGGCAAGCTGCTCGATGATGTGCGCCGGCTGGGCGAACGCGTGGAAAAGCTCGATACGCATTTCCGTCAGGCGAGCGAGGATGTCTCGGCGATCAAAACCTCATCCGACAAGGTCACCAAGCGCGGCGAGCGCATCGGCGCGCTGGAATTCGACGACAGGCCGCAGCTGGCAGCCGCCCCGGAGCCGCCGCGCGCCTTCAGAATTGTGGATTGAGCGTCGCGACTTCGCCCTTGTCCTTGCATCGATTGATCTGCTGAAGGAATGTGCAGATGCCTGCTGAAGAGCGGCAGGTTGGTATGCATTTCCCTCCACAGGGCAGGTCAGGGCAGCAGAAAATTACAGGACTCGCCTTGGCACAGGTGTTGCTCCATCTATGAGATCGCAGACAATGCGGCCTGAATAATCTGGCACTGCGCGAAGTTGGGTGATGCTTTGCACGGAACAGACCGCCGCTTCCACGAAACCAGAATGATCAAACGGAGATACGCGCCATGACCATGAAGTACCGGCTCGACCGCCGCGCCGCCCTTGGCCTGATCGGCGGAGGCGCGGCCTCTGTCCTGATCCCGCTGCCGGGCCGCAGCGTGAATGCGCAAACGCTCGACAAGGTGAGCTACCAGACCAACTGGCGCGCCCAGGCCGAGCATGGCGGCTTCTATCTGGCGGCTGCCAATGGCCTCTACAAGAAATACGGCATCGATGCCGACATCCGCATGGGTGGCCCGCAGCAAAATCCGTCCCAGCTCTTGTTGGGTGGCCGCGTGGACATGATCATGTCCAACTCCTTCGAGGCGATCAATTATGTGCGCGAAGGCCTGCCCTTCATGTGCATCGGGTCGATCTTCCAGAAGGATCCGCAGGTCATCATCTCGCACCCGGGCGTCGGCCATGACAGCCTGGAGGCGCTCAAGGGCAAGCCGATCCTGATCGGCGCGGCTGGCCGCACCAGTTACTGGCCTTTCCTGAAATCGAAGTTCGGCTACACGGACGAGCAGGCCCGGCCCTACACCTTCAACATGGCGCCGTTTCTGGCTGACAAGCAGATGTCGCAGCAGGGCTTCCTCTCCTCCGAGCCCTTCGCGATCCAACAGGGCGGCGTCAATCCGGTGGTGCATCTCATCGCCGATGCCGGCTTCGAGAACTACAACACCACCATCAATATCTCGACCAAGATGGTGGCGGAAAAGAAGGATCTGGTGCAGCGCTTCGTCACCGCCTCGCTTGAGGGCTGGGCGCTTTACATGAAGAACACTGCCGAGAATGCCGCCGCCAATGCGCAGATCAAGAAAGACAATCCGGACATGAGCGATGACAAGATCGCCTATGCGATCAAGGTCATGAACGAGCGCGGCATTGTCATGTCTGGCGATGCTCTCAAGCTCGGCGTCGGCGCGATGACCGATGCGCGCTGGGCCTCCTTCTACAAGACCATGACCGACGCGGGCGTCTTCCCCGCCGGGCTCGATGTGAAAAAGGCCTACAGCCTCGATTTCATCAACAAGGGTCTCGGCGTTTGATCCCTTCTCCACAATCAATCGAAACGCCGGGGGCGCAAGGCCGCTCCCGGCGTCCGCTCATTACAATCCGCAGTATTTCGAAGCAGTTCGGCAACGGCACGCTGGCCGTGCGCGATGTCAATCTTGACCTGTTCGAGGGCGAGTTCATCAGTCTGCTGGGGCCATCCGGTTGCGGCAAATCTACGCTTTTGCGCATGGTGGCTGGCCTCTCAACGCCATCCGCCGGCGAGATTGACTGGCCGATGCAGGTGCATGATGTGCAAGGCAATCCCGAGCGTGATCTCGGCTTCGTGTTTCAGGATCCGACACTGATGCCGTGGTCGACCGCCATCGGCAATGTGGCGATGCCGCTGGTGCTGAAAGGCGTCGCCAAGGCCGAGGCGCAGGCGCGCTCCGCCGAGATGCTGGCACTTGTCGGCCTCAAGGGTTTCGAGAAATCCTATCCGCGTGAGTTGTCGGGCGGCATGAAGATGCGCGTCTCGATCGCACGCGCGCTGGTGACGCGCCCAAAGGTGCTGTTGATGGACGAGCCCTTTGCCGCGCTCGATGAGATCACGCGCCACAGGCTCAATGATGATCTGCTGAACCTGTGGTGGACGCAGCGTTTCACCGCCGTGTTCGTGACGCATTCGGTGTTCGAGTCGGTCTATCTCTCGCAGCGCATCGTGGTGATGGCGGCGCGTCCGGGCCGTGTGATGGCGGACCTTGATGTGTCCGCGCCTTATCCGCGCTCGGAGGAATTCCGCACCTCGGCCGATTATGCGAGCCTGTGCCGCGTGGCGTCCGACAAGCTGAAACAGGCGATCAACGCATGAATGCGCCTTCGATAAATGAAGCCGGGAATGCTGTGCCGCATGATGGCACGGATGCCGAGGCGCGGCCTGTCTTCGCCGAGGAGCGCCGCGTTCTGGGGCTGGCGGCCTCAGCCTGGCCCGGCATTCTCGCGCCGCTGGCAATGGGCATTGTCTTCCTGGGCTTCTGGGAGTTCATGGTGCGGTATCGCGCCATTCCGCATTACATCCTGCCCGGGCCCCTGCTCATCGGCAAGACACTGATCAGTGATTGGGGCACGCTCTCTTCCTCGCTCTGGATCACGCTGCGCATCACCTTTGCGGCGCTGATCGCGGCGGTGAGTTTCGGCGTGGCGCTGGCCGTGCTCTTCACACAATCCAAATGGCTGGAGAAATCGCTGCTGCCCTACGCGATCATCCTGCAAGTCACGCCGGTGGTGTCGATCGCGCCGCTGATCATCATCTGGGTGGGAGACATCGACCTCTCATTGCTGATCTGCGCCTGGATCGTGGCGTTTTTCCCGATCCTGTCGAACACGATCCTCGGCCTGAATTCGGTCGATCATAATCTCATCAACCTGTTCCAGATTTATGGCGCGAGCCGCTGGCAGACATTGCGTTATCTGCGCCTGCCCGCCGCGCTGCCATATTTTCTCGCTGGGCTGAAAATCTCCGGCGGGCTGGCGCTGATCGGCGCGGTCGTGGCCGAGTTCGTCGCCGGTTCAGGCGGCAATGCGTCGGGCTTAGCGTATCGTATTCTGGAAGCAGGCTATCAGCTTCGTATTCCGCGCATGTTCGCGGCCTTGGTGATGATTTCGATGACCGGCATCGCGATCTTCATGGCAACAAGCTGGATTTCACACATGCTGCTCAGGCGCTGGCACGAGAGCGCCATCAAGCGCGAGACATGATGATGAGCAATCTGCCCCGCCCGTTCTGGCCAAAGCCTTTCTGGAAAGACATGACGACGCTGGATTTCGCCGGCGATACATCCAGCTGGATCGCCATGCTGCCTGTCGCCGCCATCGAACAGCACGGGCCGCATCTCCCCGTGGCTACCGACACCACCATCAATGAGGGCTGCGTTGCGGCGATGCTGGGCAAGCTCCCCGCAAGCCTGCCGCTCACCGTGTTGCCGGTGCAGGCCATCGGCAAATCCAACGAGCATATCCATTCGCCGGGTACGCTGACGCTCTCCTACGAGACCCTCGCCCGCGTGCTGATCGAGACCTGCGAGAGCGTGGCGCGCGCCGGCATTCGCAAGCTGATTTTCGCCAATTCCCATGGCGGCAATATTGCTGTCCTCGACATTGTCGCGCGCGAATTGCGGGTGCGTCACAACATGCTCTGCGTGGTGGCGAGCTGGTCGCGCCTTGGCCAGCCGGAGGGCGTCTATTCGGCTTGGGAGAACGCCTACGGCATCCATGGCGGCGACATGGAGACCTCGGTGATGCTCGCCCTTACGCCTGACAAGGTGCGCATGGAGAAGGCAGCGAAGTTCAATTCGCTTCAGGAACGGCTGGCGCAGGAGCACACCATGCTGCGCGCGCATGGCGTAGCCCCGTTCGGCTGGGTCGCGCAGGATTTATCCCCGGACGGCACGGTAGGTGATGCTTCGCTCGCCACTCCTGAAAAGGGCCAGCTCTCCATCAATGCGGTCAGCGACCGGATGATCGAGCTGATCGCCGATATGCACGCCTTTGACATGGCGAATTTGTGGGCACCGAAAGGATGAACCGATGAGCCTTGGCCTGCGAGAAGCCGCCGCCGACACGATGCCGGATCGCATCGCTGCCCTCATCGCTGATCTGGGCGATGTGCCGGTCATCACCGAGGAGAAGGTCGTGCGCCGCCGCTCGCGCGATTTCTTCTGGTATTCGCCGATCCTCAATGTCGAGCTGGCCGAGAAGTTCGCCGATCTCATCGTCGCGCCGCGCAATGAGGCAGAGGTGATCGCCACGGTGAAGGCCTGCGTGGCGCATGGCGTGCCGCTCACCCCGCGCGCCGGCGGCACCGGCAATTACGGACAGGCCGTTCCGCTCCAGGGCGGCGTGCTGCTCGACATGACGGGCCTGACGCGCATTCTCTGGTCGAAGCCCGGCGTCGTTCGCGTCGAGGCCGGCGCGAAGATGCACGAGATCGATTTTGCCCTGAAAGACATCGGCTGGGAGCTGCGCCTTCACCCCTCCACCAAGCGCACCGCGACGATTGGAGGCTTCGTCGCTGGTGGTTCGGGTGGCGTTGGCTCGGTAACATGGGGCGGCTTGCGCGAACCCGGCAACATTCTTGCAGCACGCATCGTCACTGTCGAGGCCGAACCGCGTGTGATTGAGCTGCGCGGCGACGCAGCGCAGAAGATCAACCGCGCCTATGGCACCACCGGCATCATCCTTGAGCTGGAGATGCCGCTCGCCCCCACCTATGACTGGATGGATGCGATCATCGCGTTTGACCGCTTCGAGGATGCGCTTGAAGCTGGCATGGCGCTGGCGAAAGCAGACGGCGTTGTGAAAAAGCTCATCACGCCGGTCAGTTGGCCGCTGCCCTCCTATTTTGGCGCGATGAAGCCACATTGCCCGGATGGCAAGCATGTGCTGCTCGTGATGATCGCCCAGCCATGGATGGAGGCGCTGGAAGCGGTCATTGCCGGCAAAGGCGTGATCACGCATTCAGCGCCGACGCGCGAGGAAGCAGGCGCAGTGCCGCTTTATGAATATGCCTGGAACCACACCACCTTGCAGATGCTGAAGAGCGACCGCTCCATCACTTATCTGCAATGCCTGTTCCCGCATGAGCGCGCTGTTGAGAGCGTGCTTGAGATGCGCGATCTCTTCCCCGATGAGCTGATCCCGCATTGCGAGTTCATCAAGTTCGGCGGCAATGTCACCATGAGCGCGCTGCCCGTGGTGCGTTACTCCACGGCAGAGCGTCTCAATGAGATGATCGCGATTCATGAGGCGCACGGCGTGATGATCGCCAATCCGCATGTGGTGTCGCTGGAAGCTGGCAGCCGCCACAAGCGCGCTGATGCTGACCAGATCGGCTTCAAGGCCAGCGTCGATCCGCATGGGCTTTTGAACCCCGGCAAGATGGCGAGCTACGTGCCGGCAAGACCGCTCTAAAAGGTGCCGCTGTGAGGGTTCTCTATCTCTATTGCCATCCGCTGGAAGAGAGCTTCCATGCCGGCATTCGCGATGCGAGCATCGCGGCGTTGCGCGAGGCCGGGCATGAGGTCGATCTGTGCGATCTCTATGCCGAAGGCTTCGACCCAGTCCTGACTGCGGAGCGTCGGCGCGATTACCATGATGTCACGAAAAACCGCGATGGGTTGGAGAGCGATGTCGCCCGCCTGCAAGCGGCTGATGTGCTGGTACTGCAATTCCCGACATGGTGCTTCGGCTTGCCGGCCATGCTCAAGGGCTGGTGTGACCGCATCCTGATGCCGGGTGTGTCGTTCGATTTGTCGGACCCCGCCAATGTGAAGCCGATGCTGACCAGCATTCGCCATG
>JBOFIL010000062.1:0-2039 GCA_051650165.1 Allobosea sp. | reverse complement strand
TTCCCGCTCACGCGCCATGGGCGAGGTGGTGAGCGAGGTCCAGCAGCTCGTGGCGCAGGGCGTCAAGGAAGTGGTGCTCACCGGCGTGGATCTGACCAGCTTCGGCGGCGATCTGCCAGGTGCGCCAAAGCTCGGGCGTCTGGTGCAGATGATCCTTCGCCATGTGCCGGCATTGCCGCGCCTGCGCCTTTCCTCCATCGATGCGATCGAGCTGGATGACAGGCTGAAAGACGCGATCGCCACCGAGGCGCGCCTGATGCCGCATCTGCACCTCTCGCTCCAGCATGGCGATGATCTCATCCTCAAGCGCATGAAGCGCCGCCATGGCCGCGATGATGCCATCAGCCTGTGCGCCGAGCTGCGCAGCGCCCGCCCCGACATCACCTTCGGCGCTGATCTCATCGCCGGTTTCCCCACCGAGGATGAGGCGATGTTCCAGCAAAGCCTCGATCTGATCGGGGAATGTGGGCTTGCCTTCACCCATGTATTTCCGTTCTCGCCGCGCCCCGGCACGCCCGCCGCCAAGATGCCGCAACTGCCAGCAGCCCTCGTCAAGGAGCGTGCGGCAAGGCTGCGCACAGTGGGAGACGCGGCACGTGTGCGCCATCTCGCGAGCCTTGTTGGCACGGAGCAGGTGATCCTCACTGAGCGCGGCAACACCGGCCACACCAACGGCTATGCGCAGGTCCGCTTCAGCCATGAGATTGCGCCGGGCGAAATCGTCACGGCGCGCATCATCGGCCATGATGGCGTGAGGTTGATGGCCAGCCTCCGCAGCCAATCACCACAGCGTGAATTGGCGAAGGCAGGCGCTGATACTATCTATCCAGCATGACAAGACGCGAACTCCTGCGCGGCATCCTGCGAAACGCCCTTACAGCCACGCTTGGCCTATGCGCCCTGCCCGCGCTGGCGCAAAACCAACCATCGGCGGCAACACCCGCGGCAACATCTGCCTTGCCCTCCATCTCAGTGCGCGAAGCCCATGAGCGCGCGAAAGCTGGAAAGTCGATCCTTGTCGATATTCGCCGGCCAGAGGAATGGGCAGATACGGGCGTGCCGCAAGGCGCGATCAAGCTCGACATGACCTCGCCAGCTTTCGAGGCGAAGCTAGCTGGCCTGCGCGCCGAGAACCCCGGCAAGCCGATTGATCTGATCTGCCGCACGGCCAGCCGCACCCGCGTGGTGCAGGAGGCGCTGATCAAGCGCGGCTGGCGCAATGTCGTGAATGTGCGCGGCGGCCTGCTGGGCAACCCCGGCAACCCCGGCTGGCTAGATGAGAAACTGCCGGTGGTGCCTTAACACCCGCGTAATGCTCGGCCCTGTGCCGAGCATCCACGACTTGGCAATGTTTCAGGAAATGGCAATGTTTTAGGAAAGACGTGGATGGTCGGGACAAGCCCGACCATGACGACCCAAACTCACCGCGCGAACGGGTTCAGCGCCATCACGCGCTGCATCACGCCGCCGCTCTCAGCCGGCTTTTCCTCAGCCTTTGGCTCGGCCTTCGCCACTTCAGATTGGTCACGGACATTTCGCCCGGTGGTCGGCTGGCGAGGGCTCTGTGCCACCTGAGCCGCAGGCTTCTCAGTGGCTGGCTTGGGCGTCATGGCTGGAACGGGAGAAGCTACTTCCGGCTTCTGCTCGGCCAACTGGCGGGCAGCAGAGAGCACCGTATCGCTGTCAGAATTAGCAGCGCGCACCGCATCGCCGCGCGGCTTGCCGGCATTGTCGAGCAACACGATCCGCGGGCCGACTGTCAGCGCATCCGAGCGGCTGATGCCGACATCGCGCGAGGCCCATGATGCCCTGGAGTGCAGCGCACCTGTCCCGCTGGAGGCAAGGATCTGCTTGAAGCTCTTATGCTGGTCGCCATCCTCATAGACGAGCTTGATCGCGGGCGTGCCCTGCGCAATCGCAGCCGCGATAGCCACCTCATCCTTGCGGCGCTTCTCCGAAACGGATGAGGCGATCTGCGCATCGGTCTGCACATCGCAAGCCGAGCTGATGCCTACGCCCGCGCCGCCTGTGCCGAAGCC
>JBOFIL010000061.1:0-2701 GCA_051650165.1 Allobosea sp. | reverse complement strand
CGCATATCGATGTCGCGGCTGCCGCGCAGAAGGTCTGAGAAAACTCTCCACCATGGCCGGAATGGTTCCCGGCCATGGTGTTGGGCTGAATGTGGCCGCTCAGGCCAGCGCCGCGCGCACCTTGGCGGCGACACCTTCGCCGTCGAGGCCATAGTGGCGATAGAGATGGGTGGGCGGCCCGAGCACGGAATAATCATCCGGCATGCCGATCTTGGTGAGCTTCACGCCCATCCCTTCTTCGGCGATGACCTCGGCAACCGCTGCGCCAAATCCGCCAGTGACGTTTGCTTCCTCCGCCGAGAGGATCGGGCCATGCGACGCTGCCTTGCGGATGGCCTCGCGGTCAATCGGGCGAATTGAGTACATATCCACCACGGTGAGGCCGATGCCCTCCTTAGCGAGGAGGTCATGGGCGTCGAGCGAGGCCTTCACGAGATTGCCAATGGCCAGAATGGTGGCGTGCTTGCCGCCCTTTTTGCCCTCGCGCAAAGTATTTGAGCCGCCAATGCGGAAATCGAATTCCTTTTCATAGACCACAGCCTCGCGCCCGCGCCCTGAGCGGAAATAGATCGGTGCGGGATGCTTGATGTTGGTGCGCAAGGCTGATGACAGCGCATTGCCATCGCAAGGCGCCATCAGTGTGAGGTTGGGAATGGCGCGCAGAGCGCCAATATCCTCGCAGCAATGATGCGAGGTGCCATAAAACCCCATGGCAATGCCGGAATGCGTGCCGACCATTTTCACCGGCAGATTGGTGTAGCAGATGTCGTTGCGGATGTTCTCGACACCCATCAGGGCGAGGAAGAACGAGTAATTCGAGATCACGGGGGTCAGCCCCATGGTGGCGAGCCCCGCCGCCGCGCCGATCATGTTGCGCTCGGCGATGCCGAAGTTGAAATAGCGGTCCGGGTAGGCCTTGCCGAAATTGATCACCTGCGTCGGGCGGCCCAAATCCGCCGTGCAAACGACGATGTCGTCATGTCCGGCCTCTGCCAGCTCCATGAGCACACGCCCAGTTGTGAGCTGGCGAGAGAGGCCAAGCGAAACCGCCATATCCCATGTGCGTTCATCGAAGGCGTCATCGACGGTGGACTCAGAGAGATCGACCGTCGCCTTCAATTCCTTTGACATATAGGCCATGCCGGGGGCGGGCGGATTGGCGCGGTATTTTGTTGTCTGGCTCATGTCTTTGCTCCTTACCCGATCACGCCGGCGTCAATTTCTGCATAGGCTTTTTCAAGGTCGGCCGGGCCGAGGAAGCCAAGGTGCCACTGCCAGGTGCCTTCCATGAAGGAGACGCCCTTGCCGGCCACGGTGTAGGCCAGCACGCAGCTGGGCTTGCCGTTCGGGCTGTTCAGCGCGCGGTTGAGGGCATCCGTTACCTGCGCAATATCGTGGCCGTCCTTGAGCACGATGGCGTTCCAGCCAAAGGCTTCCCATTTTTCCTTGAGCGGCTCGGAGCGCATGGTCTCCTGCGCGATGCCATCCGAGCCTGCGCCATTGATGTCGACAATGCCAATGAGGTTATCGAGGCCCCAATGGGCGCCTGCCTGCGCGGCCTCCCAGATCTGGCCCTCATTCATCTCGCCATCGCCCATCAGGCAGATGGCGCGCGCGGGAGATTTGCGCAGCCTTGCCCCCAGCGCCATGCCGACCGAGACGGAGAGGTTATGGCCGATGGAGCCGGAGGAGAAATCAACACCCGGTGTCTTCTTCATCTCGGGGTGATCACCAAGATAGCTGCCCATGCGGCTGTAGGTGTCGAGCCATTCGGCGGGAAAGAACCCAAGATCTGCCAGCACGGGAAAGAGCCCGATGGCGGCATGGCCCTTGCCCATGGTGAAGCGGTCGCGATCATCCCAGCGGGGACGGACCGGGTCGACATGCATTATCTGGTAGTAAAGCACCGCGACAATCTCGGCCATCGAGAAGGCCGAGCCGTAATGGCCGGAGCCGCAAATGTCGGTGAGGCGCACGGTCTCGCGGCGGATGAGTTTGGATTTTTCCTGAATCAACGCCTTGTCGGCATTGCGGATGGGGCGTGAGGGCATCGTCGTTTCCTTGGCATTTAGGCCGCTTTCTTGATGGGTGCGGCTCGCTCTCATTGGTATCGAATGATTTTAAACGATTTAAATCAAGAGAAATCTTCAATGCCATGCATTTTTGGCATGAAGTGTTTTCCGCCGGTCCGTCGCAACAATAGGCCGGGGCCTTTCAGCCCATGAGCAAATGGCGCAAGCGCCGCACCGCGCTCTCCGGTGTGGTCAGCACCGTTTTGCCGGTTTGAGCAGCGATCAGAGGCGCCGCCCGGGCGAGGCTGAATTGGGCCAGCGCGATGATGTCGCAATCGGCCAACGCGCTTGCCGCCGCAACTGCCAGCCGGTCATGCTCCCGCATATCCCCTGGTCCAGCGCGGCTAGCGCTCCCTCGGCAAGGCACGGCACAAGCGTGACATCTGCCGGAAATTCCGGCGGCATGGATTGCAATGTGGGGACAAAGCTGGCGAGCAAGCCGATGCGACCGCCAGTGCCGGTTTGGGCGACCGCTTCAGCAATCATCGCCTCATTGGGTTTCAGCACCGGCATGGGATGCAGCGCCTCTTTCACGCCATCGATGCATGGCCCAAAGGCCGAGCATGTGAACAGGATGGCATCCGCGCCTGTGCGCCTGGCATAGCCAGCCAGATCAAGAAAGCGCTCCG
>JBOFIL010000060.1:0-4534 GCA_051650165.1 Allobosea sp. | reverse complement strand
CCTGCTCGATGGCGGTGGTAATGCGCAAATCCGTCGGCACCATATTGGTGGGAAATGCGCCGATCAGCCGGCCATCGCGCCCGATCAGGTATTTGTGGAAATTCCAGCGCGGCTCCTCGCCGGGTCTTTGGCGTGAGGCCCATTGATAGAAAGGGTGCGCACCTGCCCCGCGCACAACCTCCTTGCCGGCCATCGGGAATGTCACGCCATAATCGCGCCCGCAAAACTCGGCGATCTGCGCATTGGTGCCTGGCTCCTGCCCGCCAAAATCATTGGCTGGCACGCCGATCACCGTCAGCCCGCGCGCACGGTAGCGAGACCAGACCTCCTGCAAGCCGCGATATTGCGGGGTGTAGCCGCAATTGGAAGCGGTGTTGACCACCATCAGCACACGCCCTGCAAACTGCGAAAGTGGTAACGGGTTGCCATCAATGCCCGTGAAGCCAAATTGCAGCGCGCCCGCCCTTGTGTTGGGTGACATCTGGGCAAACGCCTTCCCGGCTCCTGCGACCAAGGCAAGACCGGCAGTGAGTGAGAGCGCTCGGCGGCAGATCATGGTTCTATGATAGTGCCAGCGCGCCGGATGTTAAGGGGCAATCGCAGAATGCTGCGTTGCATCATGACATCTGGCATCAATGTCGCGCTCATGCGACAAGCAGCGCCGTGACACGCAAAACCCAAGCTCAACCGCCCCAATCAGATGTGCCGGACCGCGAGGCGGTGCGGCAATTCCTTGTCGATGAGCGCGCGGCTGGCCGCGAACCCGGCAAGCGAGATGTGGCGCGCGCCTTCGGCATCACGGGCGGCGGCAAAATATGGCTCAAGCGCATTCTGAAAGAGCTTCAAGCCGAAGAGACCGCCCTGAGTGAAGCTGGTGTCGAACCGACATCGGGCGCACGCCCGAATCAACGTGACCATGGCGACCTTCCGCCCGTGCTGGTCGCGGAAATCCGCCGGATTGACGCGCATGGTGATTTCATTGCCGAACCAGCGGAATGGGATGTGGCGCGCAAAGGCCCTGCGCCAGCCATTCTGGTGCATCTGCCGCGCAAATTGCAGGGCGCGGAGAAGCTGCCCGGCATAGGCGACCGGGCGCTGATGCGAATCGAGCCCAATGGGCAGGGCGATGACGAGCCCCTCTGGCGCGCGCGGGTGCTCAAGCTTTTCAGCAAGGCGCCGGGCGCGATTGGCGTGTTCCGATCCTCGCGCGATGGCGGCGGGCGGCTGATTCCCATCGACAAGAAGGCGCGCGGCAAGGAAATCCGCATCCCCAAGGGCCGCACCGGCAATGCAGAGGATGGTGATCTCATCGCCGTCACGCTCCTGCGCAGCGAGCGCTACGGCCTGGCCGAGGGCGAGGTGCGCGAGCGGCTTGGCTCGATGAATTCGGAGCGGGCGGCGAGCCTCATTGCCATCCTCAAGCATGACATCCCGCATGTGTTCTCGCCTGCTGTGCTGGCGGAAGCCGAGAGCATCACACCGGCCAGTCTCAAGGGCCGCGAGGATTGGCGCGAATTGCCGCTTGTCACCATCGATCCGGCAGATGCCAAGGACCATGATGACGCGGTTCATGCGGCGCATGACGAAGACCCTGCAAATCCGGGCGGCTTCATCGTCACGGTCGCGATTGCCGATGTCGCGGCCTATGTGCAGCCAGGCTCGGCACTGGACGAAGAGGCGCTGAAGCGCGGCAATTCGGTATATTTCCCTGACCGCGTCGTGCCGATGCTGCCAGAACGGCTCTCGAATGATCTGTGCTCGCTGAAGCCGGATGTGGACCGCCCGGCGCTGGCGGTCAGGATGGTGCTCAATGCGCAAGGCGAGAAGAAGCGCCACAGTTTTCACCGCATCATGATGCGCTCAGCCGCCAAGCTCGCTTACCCGCAGGCTCAAGCCGTATTTGATGGCCAGATGCCGGAGGCAGCGCGCCATCTGCCGGCGGGGCTGCTGGCGACATTGCATGCTGCCTACACTTGCGCCGCCAAGGCGCGCGATACACGCCAGCCACTCGAACTCGATCTGCCGGAGCGCAAGCTGGTCCTCGATGATGTGGGCCGCGTGATTGATGTCACCGTGCCGGAGCGACTGACAGCGCATCGGCTGATCGAGGAGTTCATGATCCTCGCCAATGTCGCGGCAGCAGAGGAGCTTGAGAAGGCGCGCCAGGCGCTGATTTACCGCGCCCATGGCGAGCCAAGCGCCGAGAAGCTGCGCGTGCTGGGCGAGGTGCTGGCTTCCATCGGCATCAAGCTACCGAAACAAGGTGCGCTGAGGCCCGCGCAGTTCAACCAGATCCTCGCTCGCATCAAGGGCACGGAACACGAGGCCTTCATCAATGAGATCGTGCTGCGCACGCAGGCGCAGGCTGAGTATACCATCGAGAATATCGGCCATTTCGGCCTGAACCTGCGCCGCTATGCGCATTTCACCTCGCCGATCCGCCGCTATTCCGATCTGACCGTGCATCGTGGGCTGGTGGCAGCGCTGCATTTGGGCGAGGATGAAAAGCGCAAGCCTGTGGGCCGCGCTGGCGAAGGCCTGCGACGCGTGGCAGAGCAGGTTTCCGTCAGCGAGCGCCGCGCCATGGCTGCCGAGCGCGAAACAACTGACCGGCTGATTGCAGCATACCTCTCCGAGCATGTCGGCGCGGAGTTCGATGGCCGCGTGGCTGGCGTCAACCGCGCCGGGCTGTTCGTGAAGCTCGCCATCACGGGCGCAGATGGCTTCGTGCCAGCCGCAACGCTGGGCGCGGATTACTACGCGTTTGACGAACAGGCCCATGCGCTGATCGGCTCACGTTCTGGTGAGGGTTGGCGGCTTGGAGACCGGGTGCGGGTGAAATTGGCCGAGGCCGTGCCCATATCAGGCGAGTTGCGCTTCGAGATGGTCACGGATGGGCGCGCTCTGGCCCGCTCGCGCCATGGCATGGGCCGCCCGCAATCACATCGCGGCAAGCCTGCCGGCTTTTCTCGTGGTCCAACTCGTGGCCCATCTCACGGCCCACGTCGTGGCAAATCGCGCTGAGAGGATATTGAACATGCCGTTCACCACATCCGTTGCATCGGAAACTGCCAGCGAGCGTGACTGGCGAGTGGCTGTGGGCCGGGGCATCCGCTGCCGCTGCCCGGCCTGCGGCGAGGGCAAGTTGTATAACGGCTTTCTGAAGCCGGTTGCTGCCTGCGAGGCTTGCGGCGAAGACCTTTCGCACCAACGCGCCGACGACATGCCGCCCTATATCGTCATCACCATTGTCGGGCACATTGTCGTGGGCGGCATGCTGCTCGCCGAGCGTTTTGGCGAGTGGTCCATGGCTACGCATATGATGGTCTGGATTTCGCTGACAATCATCCTCGCCATCGGGCTTTTGCAGCCGGTCAAGGGCGGTGTCATCGGCTTGCAATGGGCCTTGCGCATGCATGGCTTCGCCAAGGACCATGTTGGCGACGACCATCAAAACGGCCTTACAGACCAGAAGCGCAGCACAGCCTCATGAATACGCACTCCAAGCCTCTCGAAGTCGTATCCCTCACCGCGGCTGAGCGTGAGCGGCGTTCGCCTGCGATGCGTCCCAAGGATGCAGCGACCATGATTATCCTGGATCGCAGCGGCGCCGAGCCAAAGGTGCTCATGGGCCGCCGGCATCCGGGGCATAAATTCATGCCCGGCAAGTTCGTGTTTCCCGGCGGGCGGATTGAAGCCTCTGACAGGCGCATGGCCGCTTGCGGTGCGCTCAGCACGATCTGCGAAGCGCGGCTGATGAGCCGTGTGCAGCGCCCCACCATCTCGCGCGCCCGCGCGCTGGCGCTCGCTGCCATCCGCGAAACCTTCGAGGAGACGGGTCTGCTGTTCGGGCAAGCCGGCCATGGCACACCCTCCGCCCCTGCTGGATCGACCTGGGAGAGCTTTGCCGCGCATGGCATCTTCCCCGATCTCGAAGCCGTCACGCTGGTGGCGCGTGCCATCACCCCGCCGGGGCGGCCAAAGCGCTTTGATACGCGCTTTTTCGTGACTGATGCAGCGCAGGTTGCGGCCAAGGTCGAGGATGTGATCAGCGCGGACAGCGAGCTGGTCGAGCTGGTCTCGGTGACATTCTCCGAGGCGCTGACGCTGGACCTGCCGACCATCACCAAACGCGTGCTGGCAGACCTCGAAGAGCGGCTTGCCAAGGGCTTTGGCTTGCATCTGCCCGTGCCGTTCTATTTCCAAGCGCGCGGTGCCTATAGCCGCGATATTCTGTGACATCGGAAGCCCAAGCCCCACTCTCCCGCGCGGCGCTGGAGGGCATTATTGCTGCCATCGCGCTGGTCACGCTCGTCGGAGTGGGCCTTGCGCTTTCCATTCCGCTGCTATCGCTCGAAATGGAGCGAATGGGCGCGTCAGGTGGCCAGATCGGCATCAACACCGCTGTCGCCGGCTTCGCGTCAATCCTCACCCTGCCCTTCGCGCCGAGGCTGGCCGCGCGTATGGGCGTTGGCCCGCTGATCGGGCTTTGCATCGCCATCACCGCCATCAGTTTTCTCGGCTTCAAGCTGTT
>JBOFIL010000059.1:0-4482 GCA_051650165.1 Allobosea sp. | reverse complement strand
CAGGCCGGCTGACCGGCCGCACCAGCACATTGAAGGCATCGCCGATCAGCATGGTCCATGTCGCCTCGCGCATGTCGACCGTGCGGGCCACCTCTGGCGGCATGCCATCGCGCGAGAGCAGCCGGCGTGCGCCGCCAACCCTGACGGCGATGGCCTGAACACCAATGCCATCAAGCAACCGGCGCTCCAGCCCATCCGGCAACACGTTCTCCTCGCCCTCAGCGCGGGCAGCTCCTTCGACAACAAGAGCGGCAACCTGCGCAGCCGCCAGCTTGTCATTCAGCCAGTTACGCCGGAAATTGGCGACAGACGGCACATAGATCAGCACTTCCGCCAGCATTACAAACAGGATGGTGAGGCCCAGAAGCTTGCCGGGGAGGCCAAACCATCGGTACGCATGCTTTCGCTGCGTTGTGTCGCCTGGATCGTCCGCTTGCACGGACATCAGCCGAAGCGCCGCAGGAAGCCGATCAGCCGGCGGATGGAGGGCTTCTGTGTGAGTGGCGCAAAGGATGTGATCGCGGCGCGACGCGAGACTTCCGAGAAGGTCGGATATGGGATGATGATGCCGGCCATATCCTTGAGCTTGAGGCCCCTGGAAAGCGCAAGCGTCCAGGGCGTGATCAGCTCGCCCGCACCCTTGCCGACAATGGTCGCACCTAAAATCACGCCCTTGGCGCTGGCGATGACCTTGATGTGACCTTGTGTCTGGCGCTCTGCCTGGGCGCGGTCATTCTCGGCAAAGGGCCAGCGCAGGGTCTGGATGCCCGATTGCGCGGCCCGCGCCTCAGCTTCCGAGATGCCGACGCTGGCAATCTCCGGGTCGGTGTAGGTCACGCGCGGCACGAGCATATTGTTGAGCTTCACGGGCAGCCGGAACAATGCGCTGCGGATCACCAGACCCGCGTGATAGTTTGCGACATGGGTGAATTGCAGCCCGCCTGTCGCGCCGCTGGCACAATCGCCAATCGCAAACACGCGCCGGTTTGAGGTGCGCAAGCCTCTGTCGACTGTGATGCCGCGCCCGTCGGTGGCAATACCAGCCGCCTCAAGCGCCAAGCCATCCGTCACAGGCTTGCGCCCTGCCGCAACAAGCAGGTGTGAACCCGTGATGACCTCCTCGGCCCCATCATTTGCGCCCGCGAGCACCAGCACGACGCCCGCCTTGCCACGCGCCTCGGCACGCAAGACCTTAACGCCCTCGCGAATATCCACGCCTTCCGCCAACAGCCGGCGGCGCACGACGCTTGCGGCTTCCTCATCCTCGCGCGACAGCAGGCGCTGCGCCTCGATGATGGTCACTTCTGTTCCGAGGCGGCGATGGGCCTGCGCCAATTCGCAGCCAATGGGGCCGCCTCCGATGATGATCAGGCGGTCTGGCCGGCGCGCGAGATCAAACACCGTCTCGTTGGTGAGATAGGGCAGATCGGCAAGGCCGGGGATTGGCGGGATGGCGGCGCGCGAGCCTGTCGCGATCACGAAACGCCGCGCCTGGATCAACTGCCCGCCGGCCTCGACCGTGCGCCGGTCAATGAAATTCGCCGGCGCGCGAATGACCTGCACGCCCAATGCCGTGAAGCGCTCGACCGAATCATTCGGCGCAATGGTGGCGATCACTTCACGGACATGATCGCGCACGCGGGCGTAATTCGCCTGAGTCTGGGCCTCACCAAGGCCGAATGACTCGAAATCTGCCAGCGAGGCGGCGCGTCCGCCAGCCGCGATGAGCGCCTTGGAGGGCACACAGCCGGCATTGAGGCAATCGCCGCCCATCTCGCCCTTTTCGATGAGAACGACCGGCACCCCGAAGGCGGCAGCGGCAGCAGCCACCGACAGGCCGCCAGAGCCCGCACCGATCACGCAAATATCCGGCTTCAGCAAATTCATTCTGACATCATCCTGTTCGGTCTTCAGTTATCCATCGTGCGCCGCTGCGCAAGCCTGCGCCAGATGACAGGCACCAGTGCCACAAGCCCCAGCAAGGCCAGCGCCAGCCCCAATTGCGGCGTCACCAGCACGGAAGGATCGAACCCCTCGCAGGCGCGCGCCGTCGCACGACAGGCCGCCAGCTTATCGCCATGAGCTGCCAGAACGCTATCCGCCCCCGCGCCAGCGACAACAAAAGCTGCCGTGCCGGGCGCAATACCAATAAGCGTTGTCCAGGCGAAATTGCCGAACCGCACCCCCGCCAGCGCCGGCGCAAGGTTGACCAACCAGAAGGGAAACACCGGCACAAGCCGCAGAAACAGCAGATATGACACCTCATCCTGCCGGAAACCTTCGACCATGCCGGCCAATCTGCCGCCGGCTTTCCGGGTGAGATGCTCACCAAAGGCAGAACGTGCGAGCAGGAAGACGATGCATGCCCCGACTGTCGCGGCAAGAATTACCGCCAGCGAACCAATGACAGGCCCGAACAGCAGCCCGCCGAGCACAGTCAGCACCAGCGCGCCCGGCACGGAAAGCGCAACCGCGACGACATAAACGACCATGTAGAGAGCCAAAGCCGCCAGCCAGCGCGCGCTCACAAACGCCTTCAGTGCGGCGCGATGCTCGGCCAGCGCATCAAAGGAGAGGTAGCGACCAAGCCCGCTCCACCAGACAAGCGCCAAGGCAGCAATACAGGCCAGAATCAGGGCTGGTTTCAGCCAGCGGCTGCGTTCAGGAACCGGGGCTTCCACCATCTTCTTGCTGTCCCCGCCAGCCATCGTTGATCCGCCCCCGATACGTGATCACCGCCGAGCAGCATGATCCTCCAGACCATACCTATGCGATTTCGCGAGGGCACGCATCCAATGCTCGCGGCGGTGTGAGCAAACGTGATACGCGAACGCACTGTGCATTTGCTGGCGACGGCATGGCCAGAACTGCCAAAGCTAAGCTTGATCTTTGACTTGATCATTGACTTGGACTTGATCGTTGACTTGGGCACGCGCTTCAGCCATAGGGACGGCCTGACGCGCTGGGGGAGACTTCAGCGCGGTTGTTTTTGGGTTTCCCCCATGTTGCAGCCTTTTTGCGGGATGATGATCATCATCTTGTGCTGGCGCGACAGGGGCGCATTGCCGGAGATTGGGCCGTGAAGAGGACGTATCAACCAAGCAAGCTCGTGCGCAAGCGCCGCCATGGCTTTCGCGCACGTATGGCCACCAAGGGTGGCCGCAAGATCATTGCGGCGCGCCGCGCCCATGGTCGCAAGAAGCTGAGCGCCTGAGGCACACAGGTTTTCTACCCATCCAGGGCTCACTGTCCTTGATCGGGATAAAAAAAGCCGGGATGCGATCCGCGGGAAGGGTCTGATCCGATGGGGCTTCAGCACATCAAGATAAGACGCGATTTCAAGGCGGCGGCTGCCAATGGCCGCCGCTTTCGCACATCTGCATTCACGGCACAGATCGTTTCGCAAGAGATGCCTGCTGAACAGGGCCTGCGACTCGGCCTCACAGCCAGCCGCCACACCGGCACATCCACCGAGCGCAACCGCATCCGACGTCGCCTGCGCGCCGCAGCTGAGACAGCAGGCCGCAATCAGTCCGACGCTCCGCTCGATGTGGTGCTGGTGGCGCGCCGCGAGGCGCTGTCCACACCCTTTGCAACACTGACACACGATATTGCCAAGGCTATCGACAAGGCTGTGCGCGCTGCTGCACAAGCCCATTCATCCAAATCCGTTTAACCACCATCACACGCGACACGGCAGGACAATGCAGAAGGAAGACAACCGGAACATGCTGCTGGCCATCCTCCTCTCGGGGGCTGTCCTGCTCGGCTGGAATTACTTCTATGGTGTGCCGCAGGTCGAAAAGCAGCGCCAGCAGGCGCAGACCTCCGCCCCGGCCTCCACACAGCCAGGCGCTCCCGCCGGAGCTGCTCCGCCAGCCGCAACACCCGGCGCACCCGCCAGCCCTGCCCCAGCCATACAAGCCACGCTGACGCGCGAGGCAGCGATTGCGAGCGGCCCGCGCATTCAGGTCGAGACAGCGCGCATCTTTGGCTCGATTGCCCTGACGGGCGCGCGCATCGATGATGTCTCGCTGAAGAACTACCGTGAGACGGTGGACCCGAAGAGCGCCAACATCGTGCTGCTCTCGCCCGCCAATGCGCCCAAGCCCTATTATGCCGATTTTGGCTGGGTGTCTGCCGCTGGCCTGCCCACCCCCACTGCCACGACGCTGTGGACGGCAAGCGCCAACAAGCTGACCCCCGCCCAGCCGGTGACGCTGAGCTGGGATAACGGCCAGGGCCTCACCTTCCGCCGCACTGTCTCGGTGGATGACAATGCGATGTTCTCCGTCCGCGATGAGGTGGAGAATAAGGGAACGAGCGCCGCAGCGCTCTTGCCTTATGGGCTCGTTGCGCGCCACGGCAAGCCCGAGACGCTTGGCTTCTTCGTGCTGCATGAGGGCCTGATCGGCGTGCTAGGCGAACAGGGCCTGCAGGAATACACCTATGATGCCGTCGACAAGGAGCCGCTGCTTGCCG
>JBOFIL010000058.1:0-1041 GCA_051650165.1 Allobosea sp. | reverse complement strand
AGCCAAACGCCTTGCGCTCTGTGGCATAGGCCAGGGCCTTGTCGAGGGCGGCCTGCGCGCCGCCCAGCGAGCAGGCGCCAATGTTCAGCCGCCCGCCATCCAGCCCCGCCATGGCAATCTTGAAGCCGATGCCCTCGGGCCCGAGCCTGTTGGCAACAGGCACGCGGCAATCCTCAAAGATCACCGCCCGTGTCGGCTGCGCATTCCAGCCCATCTTCTTTTCGTTGGCACCGAAAGAAAGCCCCCGTGCATCCTTCTCGACCACCAGTGTCGAGATGCCTGAAGGCCCATCCTCGCCGGTGCGCACCATCACGACATAGATGTCGGCAACGCCCGCGCCCGAGATGAACTGCTTCTGGCCATTGAGCACATAATGCTCGCCATCGCGCACCGCCCGCGTCTTGAGGGCGGCCGCGTCCGAGCCGGCACCCGGCTCCGTCAGGCAATAGCTCGCCAGATGCGTCATGGTGCAGAGCTGCGGCAGGAAGCGCTGGCGCTGCTCGGGCGAGCCATAGCGGTCGATCATCCAGGCCGACATGTTGTGGATCGAGATATAGGCTGAAACCGTGGGGCAGCCTGAAGCCAGCGCCTCAAAGATCAGCGCCGCATCCAGCCGCGAGAGGCCGGACCCGCCGACATCCTCGCTGACATAGACCCCGCCCATGCCGAGTGCCGCCGCTGCCCGCATTTCCTCGACCGGGAAATGCCGCTCCTCATCCCAGCGCACGGCATGGGGGCTGAGCGTCTCGGCAGCAAAGCCCTGCGCCATCTCGCGAATGGCCAGCTGGTCTTCGGTGAGGGCGAAGGGGTTCATGCTGGACCACCGATTTGTCGAGAGCGGAACAATAGAGCTGCTCCTTCACTCTGTGCATTCGCCAACAGCAAGCCTTGCCCCAGAGGCTGAATGAACGACCAAGGCGGCAGAATCATCCAGCCATTGTTATCGCCCACTGCGGTATAATCATCTGCTGCCACAGCCAGCGCTGTGATGGCGCAGACAAGACCGGCACGATCATCGTGGTTTGTGATAGCCTCAAGCGA
>JBOFIL010000057.1:0-3383 GCA_051650165.1 Allobosea sp. | reverse complement strand
AGGCGACGCTGACCACGCCATCAAGCGTCGAGAGTTCGTTGCTGTCGCAAACGGCCACTTGCGCGGCATTGCGCGGGTTGTTGCACCAGCCTGGCTTCTTGCCGGGATCGACAGCGCCGGGGCCGCCGCCCTGGCTGGGCGCTGCCTGCGCCGTCCGGGTCAGCGCGCATTCAATGGTTTCGGAGTTCGGCTTGTTGAGCGAGGCGCGATCTCCGCGGGCATTGAATGTCATGTTGTATTCATTGCCACGCCCGCCGCCGAAGGTCAGCTCGCCATTGAACTCCTGCGTGATCCGCATGGTGCGGGGGCGTCCATCGATATTGCTGGCGTTGATCGTGCGCTGATCGACCGCCGTGATGTTGACCGTGAACGGCCTGACACCATCATCGCAACGATAACTGCGCACATTCTGAGCTGTTGCGGGCAAGGCCAGCGTCACTAATCCGGCGATTGCGATGAGTGTGCTTTTGCAAAACATGGCTGCACCTCCTCTTGGGTCAGGCGCAGGCTACAGCCTCCCAGAGCATGTCACAACTGCCGCTGTGATCGGCAGGGAAACAGTCCGGTTTGCCACTCAATTCTGGATGCGATGCCCAATATCGATCGGATGCACCGAGACCATCTCGGCAACAGCCCAGAACACGAGGAGCACGAGCCACATCTCTAACTTGATCGAGCGCGCAAGCTTCTCGCCAGCCTCGAAGCCGCCGCGCGCCAGCGCGGGCGTCAGGCTGAGCTTGTGCAGGGCGGCGAGGCCCATCAGCCCGACAATCAGCACGAGCTTGGCGATCAGCCCCATGCCCCACCAGGAGCCCGTGATGAGATCAATACGCGGCGCAAGATGCCAGATCAGCAGCCCGCCCGAAACGACCACCAGCGCCACAAATATCAATGCAAGCCGTGACCAATCGGCGATGAGGGCAGCAGCCTGCACCACATCATCGCGCCGCGCGATCAGCGCGAGCGGCAGCAGCGCGCCGATCCACCACGCGACCAGCGTGAGGTGGACCAGCACCAGCGCAGCAATCTCCTGGCGGGGGCGATAGAGCATGGAATGACCCATGGCGGCATAGCTGGCGATGACGCCGATCGCGCCTGCAACGGCGATGTAACGTCCCGCCGGCTTGGCGGTCGCATAGGCCATGAGCGCGATGAGGCCAGCCGCGCGCAGGTAGAACGCATCGCCAATGCGTGAGCGCATCACGGCAGCCCACACCGCGCCATCGCTGATCCTGTCGCCGCCGCTCAGCACCAGCACACGCAGCATCAGCGCCGCGATGGAGAGCGTCAGCCCGAGCAGCGCGGCAATCACCACCCAGCGTTTGAGTCGGTCTTGCTCGCTCTCCGTCAGCCTGTGGCCATAGCCAAGCCCGAACAGCACCAGCCCCGCCGCACCAAGGGTCGCGGTATAGTAGCCCGCGCGCAGCATGACAGTGGCGGCATCAAGCGCTGAGGCATCAGGCTGGAGATATTCGATGATCATGCAAATGCTTTCATGAACGGTTGCTCATCTCATCGCCTGGCGTTCACGGCGTTCCGATCCGGAACCTTATCGCCCCGCCGACCGGGTGACCATCAGCCGAAATCGCCCGCCACTCGATGCGGTAGGCCCCGGCAGAAAGGGCGGGAAGTAACCGCCGCTCTGTCGCGCGCTCGGTGATGGCTGGCCGCTCCAGCGCGATCTCGGTCCCGCCATCACGATAGAGCCGGATGGCGGTGACCTGCACCTTCTCGTTGAAGGTGAGCTCAATCGCCTCCGGCGCGGCATTCAGCGCCGCGCCATTGGCCGGGCTGGAGCGCCTCAGTTCGGAATGCGCCAGCGCCGGAGCAGCCGCGAACATCAGGCAAAGGATTGCCGCAAAGCCGCGACGCATCAACCTAGCCCTCACTTCTTCTCCAGCCGCGCCATGAGGCTGGAGGTGTCCCAGCGGTTGCCGCCCATGGCCTGCACCTCGGCATAGAACTGGTCGACGAGCGCCGTGACAGGCAGCGTCGAGCCATTCCGGCGGGCCTCTGCCAGCACGATGCTCAAATCTTTCCGCATCCAGTCCACCGCGAAGCCGAAATCATACTTGGCCTGGTTCATGGTCTTGTGGCGGTTTTCCATCTGCCAGGAACCAGCCGCGCCCTTGGAGATGACATCGACCACCGCCTCAATATCGAGCCCGGCGCGCTTGCCAAAATGCAGGCCCTCGGAAAGCCCCTGCACGAGGCCGGCAATGCAGATCTGGTTGATCATCTTGGTGAGCTGGCCAGCGCCCGATGGCCCCAGCAACCGGCACATTTTGGCAAAGGCCATGATGACAGGCTCGGCCTTGGCGAAATCGACTGCATCGCCGCCGCACATCACGGTGAGTGCGCCATTTTCAGCGCCGGCCTGCCCGCCCGAGACAGGCGCATCTATGAAGCCGAAGCCCTTGGTTTTGGCGGCTGCATGCAGCTCGCGCGCCACATCTGCGGAGGCGGTGGTGTTGTCGACAAAGATCGTGCCCTTTGCCGCGCCGTTGAAGGCGCCATCAGCGCCCGTCATTACAGCCCGAAGGTCATCATCATTGCCGACGCATGCAAAGATGAAATCCTGATCCTTGGCAGCTTCGGCGGGTGTCTTGGCGGCGCGCCCGCCATTTTCTGAAACCCATTTCTCGGCCTTGGCATAGGTGCGGTTATACACCGTGACCTCATGCCCACCCTTTTGGGCAAGATGCCGCGCCATCGGGTATCCCATCACACCCAAACCCAGAAACGCGACCTTCGCCATGGTTGTATCTCCTCCGCTGCTGGCGCGCTTAACTGGCGGGCCATGTGTGAATTGTTGCAGCCACAGCTAGGGCATGGCGCACGTCATGTCATCCCGTGCGGGGTGCATGGCTATGCGCGGGCAACGAAATCATATGTCCCTCATCTTGCCCCTCATCTTGTCCTTCTCCCCGCTAGCGGGGAGAAGGGCCGTTCACATCATCGCGCTTCATGCACCGCAGCTTCTTCTCCCTCTCCCCGTTGGCGGGGAGAGGGGTGGGGTGAGGGGGCAAAGACGCTGATTGGCGGCACTGTTGCGGATGGATCGCAACGCGCGCACCGTCATCGAAATGCTAATTTTCGCTATGGTCTTGTTAACCGGAATCAGTTTCACTGTGTGTGTCGTTTCCAGCCTTATGTTTTCAACCGAAAGGAGGTGATCCAGTGTCTCATTGTTTCGCGAACCGGGTTTGCAGTGTGGGTGTCTGGATGCCGTCCGAGATGGATCGCAGCCGGGCCTGAGCCCGCAACAGCCGGTTTCTCGGCAATGCCCGAAAATTATGGAATGGCCGCTCTGGCAGCAGGGCGGCCATTCTGCTTGTGAAGTGTCTCACCGCATCGCCAGATGCTTTGTCAGGCTTTTCTCC
>JBOFIL010000056.1:0-1695 GCA_051650165.1 Allobosea sp. | reverse complement strand
GGGTCAATCTCGGCAATGACGGCGCTCGCCATCTCGCCGCCCTGATTGACCTCGACCACCAGCGCATCCGCCTCCAGCCGGCGATAGAGCGCAATCGCCGCGCTCGCCCAATCCTGAGGCCGCGCTTGGGCAAGCGTCGCATCTGCCAGCACATAGCCCAGCCCATCGCCATCAATGCCTGCCGCGACAATGCCGCAAGCATCCGCGCGCTTGCCCGAGGAGGCCGGCGGATCGACCGCCACCACAATGCGCGCCATAGCTGGCACACCTAAAATGCGTGCCTGCTCAATCATGCCCCGCGTCCAGAGCGCATCGGCGCGCTCCTCGATCAGCTCGCCCTCTAGCTCCTGTCGGCCCAGCCGCGTGCCGGCATAGCGCGCCACCACGGTTTCGAGAAAAGCTGGCGCGAGATTGAAGCGGTTCATCCGGGTTGTTGCCCGCGTGGTCACCGTACGCGGGTCGGCCAAAAGGCGCTTCACCAGCGGCGTGGCGCGCGGCGTCGTGGTCGCGACCTGCCGCGGGTTTTGTCCCAAGCGCAGCGCAAATTGCAGCATATCCCAGGCGTGCTCGCCCTGTTTCCATTTGCCGATCTCGTCACTCCAGGCCGCGCCGAATTGGGGCCCGCGCAATCCCTCCGGGTCTTCCGCCGAGAAAAGTTGCGCCACTGCGCCATTGCGCCATTCCAGGCGCTTGAGCGATGGTTGCCAGCCTGGCCGCTCTGCCCGGTGGTGGATGGCGAGCAGGCCAGAAACACCCTCTACCATCACATCGCGCGCATCCTGCGCTGTCTCACCCACCAGCGCGATGCGGCCAATTGGCCTATCCGAAAATCCCGGCAAGCCGAGCGCCATGCCGCGCACCCATTCAGCACCAGCGCGTGTCTTGCCCGCGCCGCGCCCGCCCATCATCAGCCATGTGGTCCAGTCGCTGCCACCAGCAAGGCTGACTGGCGGCCACTGATCGTCGCGGGCGAAGGCCCACCATTCAGTGGCGAAAAGCTCAAGCTCCGCTTCTGAAAGCGCGCTGATGAAATCAAGCCTCTTCCTGTGCGACCAACGCCTCCAGACGTTTCTCCAAGGCAGCGCGGAGATTGACGAGGTTGGCAAAGGCGGCATCCTCGGTCTCCGGGGTTTGTGCCGTGCGGGTCTTGCGAGGGGTCTGCTCATCCAGCGCGACCAGATCGCGGATCAACCTGGCCAGCAGCCCGAGCTGCTTCATGCCCTCGCCATGCGCAGGATCATCTGGCGAGATGTTGACAAGCCGCGCCTCGATGACAGTGACCTCCGCCTCGACCGCACGCCACATCCGCGCAACTAGCTGTCGGCGGCGCGGCATGGGTGGCATGGCAAGCTCCTGATTTGTTGAACCCGCCTGTCGCGGAAAAGTGGAAACCGGTTTTCCGGAAACGACAGGCGGCAAAAACGGCAACAAAAAGCCGCCGGGCGATTGCCGCGGCGGCTATGCGGCCGGTCTTTGGCCACACCTTCCGAACATGACGAAACCCTAGCCCGGCAGCGTCACGGTGTCAAGAATAAATTCCTAGGAATTTGATCTTTTCATTCTGACTTGCTCATCGGATTGCAGCAAGGGAAAAGAGACCTCTTGTCCAGGAGCCCGCAATGTCTGCCTTTGATGCGTCCGATCCCATCCTTGTCGAGGTGACACGCGGCGCAGTCGTGGAGAGTCAGCATCGCG
>JBOFIL010000055.1:0-4480 GCA_051650165.1 Allobosea sp. | reverse complement strand
CCCGGCATATCGGCCTGGGCAATCGTGAACTGATCCATCATGGCAATGCCGAGGCCGGCCTGCACCAATGAGCACACCGTCGTGCCAAAGCGCGCTCGGATGACGATGTCGTAGCGCAGGCCATGACGCTCGAAAATTTTAGCCATGATCTCACCATAGGGGTCACTTGGATCAATGCCGATCAACGGGTGCCTCACCATCTCGGCAGCGCTGATCGAGCGACGAGAGGCAAGAGGGTGGCCGCTCGGAACGATGCAGAGGAGATGCCCTTTCGCAAGTGGAACAAACTCGATTGCATTGTGGTCGAGCTTGTAGCTCATCGCGACCAACTCGCCTTTTCCCAGCAAGATGTAGTCGATCGCCTCCTCGAGTTTCAGGACGTTGATGTCTATGCGCAGGCTTGGAAAGGAGCGTCGCACCCTTTCGATAGCGCGCGGAACCATCACATTGCAGATACTGGGAACGGAGCCGATCTTGAGCTCGAAGCGATCACCTTCCTTCATGCGCCCGATCATCAGTTGCAACTCGTCAACCCGCTTGTAGACGCTGTTGACCTGCTCGAAGATGTCTTTGGCCTCGGGCGTCGGCACGTAGCGTCCCTGACGTCGATCGAACAGGCGCAAGCCAACGCTGCGCTCGGTGTATTTCATGATGCGGCTGATGCCAGGCGCAGAAACACCGAGCAGACGCGCAGCCGCACTGATGCTGCCAGCGACCATGACGGCCCGCAAAGCTTCGATCTGTCTCAGCGTCAGCACAGCGAGCCTCGGCGTACTCTCTCGACCCTTAACATCATGTTTGCTTGTAATGCAGATTTGGTAATTGACGTTATGGTTTTTCACACCTTTAACTCAACACGTCAAAAAGCGGCACGGATCGACATTTGTCGACCGGCAAGCCGCTTCGACATCTACAATATCCTCGGGAGGGAACATGAAAAGACGATCAGTGATTGCGGCGCTCATCAGTTTTGGAGTTGCCGGCACGGCCATGGCGCAGTCCTACCCCAACAAGGAGATCCAGGGCCTGATCCAATGGGGCGCGGGCGGGTCCACCGATGTCGTGATCCGCTCGGTGACCCCGCACGCCGAAACGGCCCTCGGCGGCAAGATTGTCATGCAAAATGTCACCGGCGGTGTTGGCGCCATCGCGCTCAACCGCGTCGCGGAGGGCGTCGCTGATGGCTACACCTTGCTGATGGGTGCGGAAAACCCGCTGCTCTACAAAGTCATGGGCCTTGGTCAGAAAGATTATTCGGACTTTACACCCATCAACATTCTTGCGCGCGGCGTGCCAATTCTCGTTGCGCGCCCCGATGCGCCCTTCAACACCTTCCCGGAAATGCTGGCCTTTATCAAAAGCAATCCGCGTTCGGTGAAATTCGGCACGACCGGCCCCGGCGGGCTTCCTTCCGTCATAACAGCGATGATCAATTCCAAGCAGAAGATCGACGTGATCAGCGTGCCTTATGATGGTGACGGCCCGGCACTTACCGCGCTGCAAGGCGGCGCGATCGATGTGATGCCAGCTGTGCTTGGTGCCGCGATCGAGAATATCCGCGCCGGCCGGATGAAGCCGATTGCGATTTTTGACACCAAATCCTCGCCTGCCCTGCCGAATGTGAAAGCAGTGACTGAAACCAACCCCGAGTTCGGGCAATATCTGCCCTGGGGGCCGTTCTTCGGCGTCTTCGTCAAGAAGGAAACGCCGCAGGACGTGGTGGCCAAGCTGGTAGCAGCCTACAACACCGGCGCGAAGCATCCGGATTTCGTCAAGCTGATGGATCAGCGGGGCTTTCTGATGATGAACGTCGCCGGCAAGGAAGCGGATGATTTCCTGACGAAGTGGCAGTCAAACACTGCGTGGCTGCTGAATGATGCCGGCGCGACAAAGGCATCTCCTGCGCAGTTCAACATTCCCAAGCCGTAACGGCCGGGAACGTCCGCATCGACTGAACCGGAATGCCGCGCTCGCTGGGCAGCTTGCCGTGCGGCATTTCCTTGCCGATGATCCGCTCAATCACAATCCGGGAAATAACCGGGCAGACCGGGGGAACGCATCATGCGTGAGGGACATATCAGAAGGCCGGGCGAAGCGGTTTTCTCGCTCATTCTGGCGGCAGCGAGCATCGGCCTCCTCATCAAGGCTTATGGGATCGCAGGCTTCGAGAACCTTTCTTCCGCCGGGGCCCTGCCGATGGGCGCCGCCGCCGTGATGGCGGTCAGCTCGATCATTATCGCCTGGCAAACCTGGGCCAGCCCAAAGGCGGATGATGAGACGCTCTCAAAGAATATCATGCCGCCACCACTCTGGATTGGCATGATCCTGATCACAGCCTACGCCCTTCTGCTGGTGCCGCTCGGCTTCCTTCCCACGTCGTTCCTGTTTCTCGCAGTGATGATCAGGGCGCTCTCGGGGCGGTCCGTGTTCTTTTGCACCTGGGTATCCATCGTCAGCCTCGCTGTGATCTACGCGATCTTCCGGGTGATTTTCACAGTCATCATGCCGGAAGGCATCGTGCCCGAGGGCCAGATCCTCGCCTGGTTCGGCAAGCTTGTTGCGGGAGGTAAATGACATGCAGGCCCTCAACGCTTTTCTCATTCCCTTCCTCGATCTCAAACTGCTGGGCTTGATTGCGGCAGGCACCTGGGCGGGGATCTATGTCGGTGCCATTCCGGGCCTTTCGGTCACGATGGCGGTGTCGATCCTGATTTCCTTCACCTTCACCTGGAAAGTTTATCCGGCTCTGGCGCTGATGACCGGCATCTACATGGGCGGCGTCTATGGCGGGTCTCGCACGGCGATCCTGCTCAACATTCCCGGCGCGCCCGCAGCCATCGCCACGGGGCTGGATGGATACCCACTGGCGAAAAAAGGCATGGCGGGCGATGCCATCGGCATCACCACCGTGGTCTCGTTCTTCGGCGGCATGCTCGGTATCCTTGTTCTCGCCGTAGCGGCACCCGTCGTCTCGGAATTCGCGATCAAGTTCCAGCCGCGCGATTACATGCTGCTGGCCATCATGGGCCTGTTGCTGGTCGGCTCGCTCTCGGGCGAAAGCCTGATCAAGGGTGTCTTTGCCGGCGCTTTCGGGCTTTTGATCGGCACTGTAGGTCTTGACCAGTTTACGCTTGCCGACCGTTTCACCTTCGGCTTCCAGGATTTGCGCGGCGGCATCTCCTTCGTCGCAGTGATGATCGGCATGTTCGGGATTTCCGAAGCGCTCATCCAGCTTCACGATGTCAACAAGGAGGCTATTCGCCAGCAGATCAGCAAGATTGTGCCCTCCTGGAATACGATTGTGCAGCATCTGCCGTTGTCGCTGCGCTGCTCGGCCATCGGAGTGATTATCGGCGCCCTGCCTGGAACGGGTGGCGATATCGCGGCGCTCATGGCCTATGACCATGCGAAGCGCACCACCAAGAACCCCGAGACGCCATTCGGCGAAGGCGCGATCGAAGGGCTTGTGGCCCCTGAAACCGCCAACAACGCTGCCGTGGGCGGCGCCTACATACCCATGATGACACTCGGTATCCCAGGCGATGCGGTGACTGCCATCATGATCGGCGCCCTGTTCATTCACGGGGTCAATCCCGGCCCAATGCTCATGATCGAGAAGCCGGAAATGTTCTGGTTCATCGTCGGCGCGCTGGTTCTCGCTACCTTCTTCATGCTGATCTTCGGTCTCACCGGCATCAAGTTCTTCGTAAAGGTGGTGGAGATGCCGCGCACCGTGCTGCTGCCGCTGATTATCCTGCTCTCGATTGTCGGCGCATATGCGGTCAATAATTCACTGACCGATGTCTACTGGATGCTCGCCTTTGGCATTTTGGGCTATTTCATGAAGCTCTATGGCTATCAGCTCGGCCCCGTGATCCTCGGCGTCATTCTCTCGCGGCTGCTGGACGATAACTGGCGCCGTGCGATTATCTCCGAGCAGGAGAGTATCCCGATGCTGCTCAAAGGCATCGTTACCAGCCCTCTTTCACTGGTGCTTGCGCTCTCGGTTGTTGCCATCGTCGGCACGCCGCTCTGGCGGCTCATCTCCAAGGCGAGGGCATGACAGATGATTGCCGAGGCCCGCATACGCGCTGAAACCACGGTTTCGCCAATCCGCCTCGGTCTGATCGGCGACAATATCGCAGCCTCGCAATCGCCCCGCCTGCACCGACTCGCCGGACAGCAGACCGGCCGTATTGTGACCTATGACCGGATCGTTCCGGGCACCCTTGGCCTCGATTTCGATACTACCTTTTCCAGCTGTTCAGCAGAGGGTTTTCGCGGCCTCAACATCACCTATCCGTACAAGGAGCGCGTGGCTTCGAAGGTCAGGGTCGAGGATCCGTTGGTGTCAATGATGGGGGCCGTCAATACGGTCCTGTTCGAGCCGGATGGTCCCCGTGGCTTTAATACTGACTACACCGGCTTCATCTCGGCCTACAGCGAGGTCCGGGGCGCGGCGCATCCCGGTCGTGTCCTG
>JBOFIL010000054.1:0-1682 GCA_051650165.1 Allobosea sp. | reverse complement strand
AGACATCGTGCTCGATCATTATGTAACCCATCGCGCCGCCTATGTTGCGCTGGCTGACAAGGACGAACTGCCTTCGGCCATCCTGTTCTCGGAATATGACTATCAGCTTGCCTGGCTGATGAGCGTGGACCGCGCCATTGGCGCGCTCAAGGCGCATGAGGCCAGCACGGGCCGCGTTCTCAAGAGCCTCTACGCGCTCGATTTCGTCGATATATTTTCGCCCATTTTGGGGCGGGATACGGCAATGCATGTGCCGATCGGGCTTGATGCGTTCCGCACTTTCCCGGAGCCGGATGCTGAAATCCTCGCGGCCCTGCGCAAGGTGGAGGGCATATTGGTGCCTTCCTGCCCGGTCACCCATGCCCGCCGCATCATTCTGGAGCGCTTCTCGCCAGCACTGGAAGGCCGCACCAGCATTGAGCTGACGCCATGCTGGAGCCTTCGTGTGAAGCCGTGACGGGCATCTGATCCAAACGCGAATGGCCGGGACAAGCCCGGCCATGACGCAGGAAGCAACGGGGAAACTCACCCCTTGGCGATGGTGGTGATGTAATCCTTGACGATGAGGATGGGCCCGCGGGAGAGCAGATCATCCAGCGCTGTGCAGAATTCATCGACATGCGCGGTGGTGATGGTCAGCGGCGGCTCCAGCCGGATGACATTGCGGTTGTATTCGGTGAAGGCGACGAGAATGTCGTATTGCGCCTGCATGATCGCGCCAATGAAGCCGCACAGCGAGCCCTTGAGCTTGTCGTCGAGCAGGCTGACCATCTGGCGCAGGCCAAACGGCATGGCCTGGCTGAAATCCTGGAACTCGATGCCGATCATCAGCCCGCGACCGCGCACTTGCTTGATCAGGGACGGGTGTTTCGCGGCTATCGCCTGAAGCTTGCCGATGAGATAATCGCCCACGCTCGCCGCATTCTCGATCAGGCCCTCATCATAGAGAATGTTGAGCGCTTCGATCGATGTGGCGGTGGACTCGCCCATTCCGCCAAAGGTGGCAGGGGCATGGATCATGGCCTTCTTGGGGTTGCCATAGGCCTTCATGAACACATCGCGGCGGGCGATCATGGCGGCCATGGCGGTCTTGGAACCACCCAGTGCCTTGGCGAGCGCGGTGATGTCCGGCGTCACGCCATGATGCTCGAAAGCGAAGAAGCGCCCGGTACGGCCCATGCCGCATTGCACCTCATCAGCGATCCACAGCACGCCGAACTCGTCGCAGAGCTTGCGCACGCCCTGCCAGTAGCTGGTGGGGGCTTCGATGATGCCACCGCCGCCCTGGATGGTTTCCAGCACCAAGGTGCCGATGCTGCTGTCAGCGGCGAACAGGGCGCGCAACGCATCCAGATCGCCAAACGGCACACGCCGCACATTGTCCGGCAGCTTGAACTGCGAGCGATAGAGCGCGCCATCGGTGACGGCGAGCGTGCCCTTGGTCTTGCCGTGGAAGGAGTTCTCGGCATAGACGATGGTGGCGCGCTCGGGGCCTTGCGCCTGCTCCGCAATTTTCAGCGCGGCCTCCATGGCCTCCGAGCCGGTGGAGCCAAGGAATACCATGTCGAGATCGCCTTTTCCGCCAGGCGCGGCATTCGCGATGGCAGCAAGGTTCGATCCCAAAGCTGCTGCATAGCGCGACATGAAGGCCATGCAGATGTCCTGCCGGTTGGCCTCTTCAT
>JBOFIL010000053.1:0-4720 GCA_051650165.1 Allobosea sp. | reverse complement strand
CCGATTTTCCTCTCTGTGGGCCGGCTGGCAGCTGAGAAGAACCTTGATGCCTTCCTCAAACTTGATCTGCCCGGCACAAAGCTCGTCGTGGGCGATGGACCGGACATGGCTCGGCTGATGAAGACCTATCCGGATGCGGTGTTTCTTGGGTCGAAGCCAAACAGCGAGTTGCCAGCGATCTATGCGGCGGCGGATGTGTTCGTGTTCCCAAGCCTGACCGACACATTCGGGCTTGTGCTGATCGAGGCGATGGCCTCCGGCGTGCCGGTCGCGGCATTCCCCGTGCCTGGCCCGCTTGATGTGGTGGGCAGCTCAGATGCGGGTGTGCTTGATCATGATCTGCGCGTGGCGGCCCTGGCCGCGCTGAGGCTTTCCCGCACTGACGCACGCGCCCATGCCGAAGGCTTCACCTGGGCGAATTCGGCGCGGCAGTTCAAGGAGAACATCCTCGAAGCGATGACGATTGCACCCGCCGCGTCACGCCGCCGTGCTGCATGAGGTTTCGGCCAGCGCCGTGAGATATTCAGGCTGATCGAGGCGTAGTTCCACGGGCAGCACTGTCAGCGGGCCATGGCTGGAAATGTCCCAGAGCTTGTGCAGGCGCACGGCATCCTTCTGTGTTGTGACCACAGTTAGCTTCAAGGCCGCAGCGCGCGCTGAGACCTGCGCCACATCTTGCGCTGAATAGGCATGGTGATCGGCAAAGAAGGCGGTTTCCGCCACGCGTGCGCCCAGGCGCTGCAATGTTTCGCTGAATTTTTCTGGTCGTCCGATGCCGGCGAGTGCCAGTACCTGCTGCCCGACCAAGCTTGCCGCAATGCTCGCATCGGGTGCAAGGCGCGCGGTGAACACAGGCTTGGCTGCGCCGTGCGCCTTTTCGGCCACTTGCTCGCCGGCCTCGCCATCGCCAATCACCAGCAGCGCATCAATCGCATGCCATTGCGCGGCCAGCGGCGCGCGCAACGGGCCAGCCGGCACGCAGAGCCCATTGCCGATGCCGACAGCGCCATCGACCACCGCGAGCGAGAACTCTTTCTTCAGCGAAGCGTTCTGTAGTCCGTCATCGAGGATGGCCATGGTCGCGCCAAGGCTGGCGGCATAGGCGACGCCGGCAGGCCGATCACGCGCCACCACCACCAGCGCGCCGCGCCGGGCCATCATCAGCGGTTCGTCGCCCACATCCTCCGGGCCGTGGCCGGATGGGCTCACAAGCACAGGGCCATGCAAGCTGCCGCCATGGCCGCGCGTGACAATGGCGGGTGCAAAGCCACGCGCTGACATGAGCGCTGCTAGTGTCAGCACGGTGGGTGTTTTGCCTGCGCCGCCGGCTGTGACATTGCCAATGCAGATCACGGGAAGGCTTGCCTGCTCGCCGCTGCCTGCCATGCGCCGCGCCGTGATCGCGCCATAGATCGCGCCAAGCGGCTGCAGCAGACGGGCGAGACTGCCCGGTTTCGGCGCATACCAGAAGCCGGGTGTGCGCCACATCATGGCAGCGCCTCATGCATTGGTGCGGTTGAAGGCGATGCGCATCAGCATCGGATCGAGCGCAAGCATGATCCGCTCTGCTGCGCCGCCAAGACCGGCAACTGTCGCGCCAGCAATGCGGGCGCTGGCCCGTGCGGCGGCACGATCTTTCAGAAAATGCGAGGCAGTCTCGGCAAGGCCTTGCGTATCCGCCACCAGCCGGGCCCCGCCGGCCTCATCGAGCGCTGCATACACCTCGGCAAAATTGGTCACATGCGGGCCATGCAGGATGGCCGCGCCAAGCTTTGCGGGCTCAATCGGGTTCTGGCCGCCATGGGCAACCAGCGAGCCACCCATCATCACCACAGGGCTGAGGCGATAGAACAGGCCAAGCTCGCCCACTGTGTCGGCGACATACACATCGACCGCGGTGTCTGGCGCGATGCCGGCGCTGCGCCGCGCCGCTGATAGTCCGCTGGCCATCGCATCATTCTCGATGTCGCCCCCGCGTGCGGGATGGCGCGGCGCGATGATGGTCAGCAATTTCGGGTGCCGGGCAAGCAATGCGTGATGCGCGTCGATGATGCGTTCATCCTCGCCCGGATGCGTGGAGGCTGCGAGCCAGATCGGACGCCCGGCTGTCAGGCCTTCCAACCGTGCCAGTTCCACAGGGTCAGCCGGCGGGGCCGGCACATCGAATTTGAGATTGCCGGTGTTGGCCACGCGCGGCGCGCCGAGCCGTGCGATCCGTTCGGCATCACCCTGCGATTGCGCAAGGCACAGATCAAATGCGGAGAGCAAGGCCGATGCACTGTCGCGGCGCTTGCGCCAACGCAGGTAGCTTCTTTGCGACATGCGCGCATTGACCATCACCAACGGAATGTCGCGCCGGCGCGCTTCGATGATCATGTTCGGCCAGATCTCGGACTCGGCAATCAGGGCCATGTCTGGCCGCCAGTGCTTGAGAAAACGGCGCATGTAGCGCGGCACATCCAGCGGCAGATATTGATGCAGCGCGCCGGGCGGCAGGCGGCGGGCCATCAGGCCAGCGGATGTCACCGTGCCGGATGTGACCAGCACATGATGGCCGCGCTGCGTCAGCCGCTCGATGATGGGCATGAGAGACAGCGTCTCGCCCACACTCGCGCCATGGGCCCAGATCAGTGTGCCCTCGGGGCGATCGAGGCCGGCATGGCCGCGTCGCTCGCCAAGGCGTGCGCCATCCTCCTTGCCCTTGCCGAGCCGCCAGCGCAGCGTCAGCGCTGCCGCCGGCTCCAGCGCGGCGCTGGCACCGCGATAGAGTTTCAAGGGCCATGGCAGCGCGATATGGCTCATTTGATTGTCGCCGCAGGGTTGACCGGGCCAAGATCGCGGCCAGGGTCGACAGAGCCGATCAGCGCATAGGCGCGGGCGTGGATGTCATCGAGGCTGGCCTCCAGCGCCAGCCGTGCCGCTTCTACCGTTTCGGCATCCGCATCGCGTGCAACACGGATCGCTTCGCCCACCACAATCGCGCCCTTGTTGAACGGCAGGGGCAAGCCGATGCTCATCTTGTCCCAGCTCGGCACATCGATGCGCCAGCGCGTCACCACCGCCACAGGGCGGATAGGGCGGCCTGAAACCTGCGCCAGTTTGATGATGCCCTCGCCGCACACGCGTGCGCGCTTTGGCACATCCGCGGTCAGCACCATGGATTCGCCGCCTGCCATGCGCCGGATCATGGCCATGAAGGCGGATGCGCCGCCCTTTTCGCGCACCTTGCGCCCTAATGCGCCCGACCCCCGGATCACGCCGATGCCAAGCTCGCGCAGCGCCACAGCATTGATGCCGCCATCACCATGGCGCGAGGCGAGCGAGCAGGCGGCCATCCAGTCAGGCCGTGCAAACGGGATCATGATGTGCTGGCCGTGCCACATGGCATAGATCACCGGCAGTTCGGGCTGCACCTGATCATAGATATTCGCTGGTTCATAGGTGAACCGCGTCAGCTTGCGCACGGCGCGCAAATACCACGCAAGCCCGCGACCCAGGATTTCCTGGCTGAGTGGATAGTGTTGCGGTGTGTCGGCCATGGCGGGGCCGGGAGCCTTGGCTGCAGAGGTCAGGAGCTGGCCGCCTCAGGCTCAAGCAGACGGTGCAGGTGCACGACGAAATAGCGCATCTGTGCCTGATCGACGGTGGATTGCGCCTTTGCCCGCCAGGCTGTCTGCGCGGTCGCAAAATTAGGGAACACCCCCACAATGTCGAGCTTGGAGAGATCCTTGAATGTCACGCTGTCGAGATCGGTCAGCTCGCCGCCAAAGACGAGATGCAGCAGCTGGGTATCTGGCGAGGCGGCATTGCCCTTGCTCATGGGAACAGGCTCCGGAATGTCGTTGTGCGGTGGCGGAACGGGTGCTGCGCGCGGAATAAGCGAATTGAACCGCGAAGGCGAGGCCAAAAAGCACTCCAGGCTGCTCAGCGGCGCTGAAAGGGGGCCATCATCTGCTCTTTCCAGCCAAGCATCGCCTCACCGAGCGGGTCGATGAGGGCATTGCCGGCGGCATAGAGCACGCCATGCACCGGATTCTCGCGGTTATAGCGTGGTGCCTCACCGTCTCTCTGCCCGCCAAAACCGCGCAGCGAGCCGCCTGCCTGCCGAAGGATGAGGTCGGCTGCGGCGATGTCCCAATCGCGCGAATCCGGCGAGACAAGCCCGACATCGAGCACGCCTTCCGCGATGCGAGCAATGCGCAGTGCCAGCGATGGCACCTTGGGTTGTGGCAGGATTGGCTTTTGGCGTGCCAGCGCATCCAGCATGGGCTTGGGCCCGGCGACGCGCGCGCCGTTGAGCGTTGCAATATCAGAGGCGCGGATCGGCGCACCATTCATCTCGGCCAGGCTCTGACTGGTGGCACGATAGGTCTTGCCATGGGCAGGAGCATGGACCAGCCCCAGCACCGGCTCGCCATCATCGAGCAGCGCGATGCAGACTGCCCAATCCGGATCGCCCGACATGAAGGCGCGCGTGCCATCAATGGGATCTACCACCCAGACATGCCTTCGCGTGAGGCGAGAGGGCTCATCCACCGTTTCCTCCGACAGCCAGCCGGCATCGGGCAGCAATTCGGAGAGGCGAATCTTCAGGAAGGTATCCACCGTCACATCCGCCGCCGTCACCGGCGAGCCGCCAGCCTTGGACCAGATGCGCGCGGATGTTGCCTCGCCAAGGCGGAAATCCGCCAGCGCCATCTCGCCAGCCTCCAGCGCAAAG
>JBOFIL010000052.1:0-5260 GCA_051650165.1 Allobosea sp. | reverse complement strand
CCGCGCATCTTCTGCGGCAATCTGGTGAAGGCGCAGGAACTTGGTGTTGCAAGTCACGAGGCGCTTGCCGCTATCCCACAGCACGAAGGCCTCGGATGTTGCCTCTACGGCATCGCGCAGACGCTGATCGACCGTGGCGCTATATTCGGCCATGCGCCGCTGCTCGGAAATATCCACGGCGATGCCAACCAGATGCGAGGCGCCCGTGTGCGGATCGAGGATTTTTTCGGCCCGTGCCTTCAGCCAGACCCACTCGCCATTGGCATTGCGGGCACGGAATTCCTGATCGATCTGCCGGGTGGTCCCACGCGCCAGTGCATCTGCCAGCGCATACAGGTCTGCATCATCCGGGTGGATCAGAGATGTGACATCGCCAAACGAGATCAGCTCTGAGGTGCGCTCATAGCCCAGCAGCGCATACATCGAGTCAGACCAGAACACCGTGCCGCGGGCCAAATCCCAATCCCACAGGCCGCAGCGACCGCTGTTCAGCGCCGAGTCGACACGCTGGCGTACGCGCTCGCAATCACGATTGACCGCGTGGGCACAACCAGATTGCAGCATGAAAGCGACCATGAGGCCGAGCAGGGCGAGCGTCTCGCAGATGATCAGGATAATCTGGGCCCGGTTGCGATGGGCCCAGGCCGCAATGGCCTTGTCGACCGGGTGCAGCAACAGGAGCTGATTGGAGCCTGTGTTGATGATGCGCAGTGTGGTCAGTGTCTTGCCAAGGCCGGGAACATCGATTTGCAACACGCCGCCGCGATCGGCAAAAATCAGCAACGGGTTCTGATGGCCGATCACGTCATCGAGTGATTTGGCGGGGAATGGCAAGGTGTTGCCGCCATGCGCAACGATATTGCCGCCGCCATCAGCCAGCAGCACATATCGGCCACGAAAGGCCTGATTGTCCCGCAGTGCACGTACTTTGCCGGTCATTTGTTCAGGGGTGATGGATTTTGATTCCGCCACCAGCATCAATGCCGCCATCTCTAGAGCGCCAATTGCCTCGTCAACGGCATCCTGCCGGCTCGAGCTGCTCTGAACCCAGACACCTGTAGCAAGTATGGCAAGAAACACAGCCGTCAGCATCGGGATGGCCAGGCGGAGTTTGGGCTCCAGTGCCATCAGCCTGTCATAGGCGGGATGCGCGATTGAACGGGCAACACCCAATATAGTGCCAGCGCGCACAGAATCGCTGGTCGCGTTCACACGCGCCATTGGTTCCCCCTCCGGATCCTCAAGAAACTATCGTCCCAGCCCGGAAGATGTGCCGCATCTGTCCGAATCACCCTGATCTGAATCCGGCGTGAATCCTTTGTCCAGCGCCAAGTTGAATCTGTAGTGAAAATTCACCCTATGGTTGTATATTGGGATCGGATGAATCTTACGCGGGAAGGTTTTGTTAACCATTGTGGCGGGGGGAGATGCCTGCCTGCCTCAAAAATGGTCAGGCGAGCGCACGTTCGACAATATCGGCGGCATCACGTGAGAGGCCAGGTTGTACTTCGATATGTCGGAGCGCACGTTCCGCTGCTGCGCGCCGCACGGGCTCGAGCATGCGCCACGTCTTGAATGACCCGAGCAATCTGGCCGCGACCTGCGGGTTTTTCTTGTCGAGTATCAGCGCCATCTCCGACAGGAAGGCATAACCTGCCCCATCAGCACGGTTGAACTGGCTGGGGTTGCCGCTTGCAAAGCCGCCGATCAGTGCCCGCGCCCGGTTTGGGTTGCCAATGTCAAACCCTGAGTGGGTCATGAGGCGTCTGACACGCTCAACAGTGCTGTTTTCCGGGATGGCGGCCTGGAGCGTAAACCACTTGTCCAGCACCAAAGGCTCCTGCGCATAATGTGAGCCGAAAGATGCAAGCGCAGCCTCACGCTCCGGTGTATTTGCCTGGCATAGGGCAGCGAGAGCACCCAGGCGCTCCGTGAGATTATTAGCTGCCTCGAAGACAGACAATGCAAGCGCTGTCCCTTGCTCAGCATCACCTGCCATGATGAAGCCAAGGGTTTCCTGCCTGAGCGCGCGCCTTCCTGCCAATGCCGCATCAGGCGAGTAGGGCAGGGAGCTATCAGCCACGAGTCTGCCATTCAAGGCATGCAACTCGGCAGAAAGCGAGCGGCCTATGCTTTGCCGCAAACCACGCCTTGCAAGCAGGATGGCATCAGGGTCGACATCGCGCCCGATCTCGCGGGCAATGTCACCCTCGCTGGGAAGCGCCAGAACCTGCGCTGCGAAGGCCGTATCGACCATGGCCTGCTCGCGCAGGAACACGCGAAATGCCTCGATCAGGGCAGTGGTGGCGCCTGGCTGTTCCCCAGCGCAAATGGCTTCGACATTGCGCTTCAGCGACCTCAGGGCCACGGTCTGAAAGGATTGCCAGCGATTGAAAGGGTCGCCGTCTCTCACGCCAAGCCCCAGCAATTCCTCATCAGAAAGATCAAGCTCCAGCCGCACAGGCGCCGAGAAACCGCGCAGCAAGGACGGCGTTGGTTTTTCTGTAAGGCCGGTGAATGTGATCGATGCAGAAGGCTTGTCCAGCAAGATCAAGCCATCGCGTGTGAGCCCCTCTGCATCTGCTCTGAGCGCGCCATTCTTGCCCACGAGACCGAAGGCGATGGGCAGCACCATGGGTTGCTTGGCTGGCTGGCCCGGTGTGGGCGGCGTCGATTGCGCAAGATCGAGCGTGTAGGTTTGCGCCATGGCGTCATATCGCCCGCTTGCGACCAGCTGCGGCGTTCCAGCTTGCTCATACCATTGCGCGAAATGCGTCAGGTCTCTCCCGGAGCTTTCTGAAAAGCAGGCAATAAACTCTTCTATGGTGGCCGCCGTGCCATCGCAGCGCTTGAAATAGAGCTGCATGCCGGCATCGAAGGCAGCGCTGCCGATAATGAGCTTGAGCATGCGGATCAGTTCCGCGCCCTTCTCATAGACGGTCGGCGTGTAGAAGTTATTGATTTCCTTGTAGGCGCGCGGGCGCACGGCATGGGCCAGCGGCCCTGAATCCTCCGAGAATTGCGCGGCCCTCAGCGTGCGCACATCAGCGATGCGCTTCACGGGGCGCGAGCGCATGTCGGACGAGAATTCCTGATCACGAAAGACCGTTAGGCCCTCCTTCAGGCACAGCTGGAACCAATCGCGGCAGGTGATGCGGTTGCCTGTCCAGTTGTGGAAATACTCGTGGGCAATGATGGCCTCGATCGCGGCATAATCCTGATCTGTCGCGGTTTCGGGATCGGCCAGCACGTATTTGTCGTTGAAGATGTTGAGACCCTTGTTCTCCATCGCGCCCATGTTGAAATGCGACACGGCAACGACATTGAACACGTCAAGATCATAATTCAGGCCAAAGACCTGCTCATCCCAGCGCATGCAGCGCACCAGCGCATCCATCGCATATGCTGCGCGGGGCACTTTGCCGGGCTCGACCCAGATGGCGAGTTCGACGGAGCGTCCATCTGCCGTGACATAATCCTGTGTGAGCGCTTCGAGTGAGCCTCCCACCACTGCAAAGAGATAGGCAGGCTTGGGGTGCGGATCATGCCAGAGCGCAAAATGTCGCCCCTTCTGCCCTGAGACCGGCCCCGCGCCCATGCGGTTGCCATTTGCAAGCAGGATGGGAGCCTCTTCCTGATCGGCCTCGATGAGCACAGTGTAGACCGACATCACGTCAGGCCTGTCGAGGAAATAGGTGATGCGCCTGAAGCCATCCGCCTCGCACTGGGTGCAATAAATTCCATTCGAGCGATACAGCCCCATCAGCTTGGAATTGCTGCCAGGATCGATCTCGGTCTCTATGGCGAGTGTGAAGGGCTGGCCTGGGGTTTCGATCAGCCTCAGCCCTGTCGGCGTGACCAGATACGCCTCTGGAGCCAGCACGACGCCATCACATGTCACGGATTTGAGCGACAGCTCCTCGCCATCCAGGACCAGATCTTCATGCTGGCTGGCGGCAGGGTTGGGCCTGACCTTGAGCAGGCTTCGCACCTGCGTCCGGCTTGGAAACAATCTGATCTCGAGATCAACCGAGTCGATCAGGTAGGCCGGTGGCCGATAATCTTCGAGCCGTATCACCGGCGTCATGTCGCCTCGCATGGATCAGCGAATCCTCAACTTTCTCTCTGATTAGTTTCTCATGTGAATTGCATCACGTCCACTCAAGCCCGCTGCGGCGAATTTGCAGCCGGCATAGTGTCTCCAGCGCGACGCCTGGGTTCGGCATGGGTCACGATCCGGCAAACATCCGGCCGCTTCTCGCGCAGCGCCCGCTCCATCTTATCGACGGCGCGATGGGCGCTCGCCACGTCAAGGCTGCCATCAACGCGGGCGTGGTAATTCACAACCAACCCGCCGATGGTCTCACGCACGCGGACGCTGTGGACATCCGAAACGACCCCCCCTCTCGCAGCCTCGCTGGCGAGAATGTCACCGATGGCCGTCACCACCTCCCAGTTTGCCGGATGACCTGAAGGCGCGCCGGTTTCCAAAGGCTCGATATGGGTCTCGACTTCGGTGTCAGCTCCGAACTCGGTGCGGATGGCCGCCTCCAGCTCGCTCGCTTTGGCGTGGGCTTCATCCATGGTGAGCTTTGAGTCCACCTCGACATCAAGGCTGACGGAGAGCTGTTGCAATTCGCCGACATGCTGGATGGTGACGTGATGCACCGGCACGCGCAGCCGCCCCGCCGCAATCAGCACGCGCTCCAGCGCGCTCTCGTCATCGAGCGCGATCGGATCGGCTGTCACCGTGGCGTCCAGCTCCGGGATCTCGGCGCGGATGCGTTCTTGCAGGCTACGCTTGATCTCGGTGACCTGATCGAGCGGCAGGCTGCGCGAGACATGGATGCCCACCTCGCCGATCACGCGCCCTCCCGAAGGCCGCAGCTTCACCCACTGCGTGCCGACCACAGCTGGTGTGGCCACGGCAATCACGTGAACCCGCTCAGCCATGCCTGTGGGCGCGGCATCGATCAGCGTATCAACAGTGCGCCGCGCCAACCGAAAGCCTGCGATGGAGATGAAAACAGCGACGCCAAGCGCGGCAAGTGCATCGCCCTGCGGGAAGCCGGTCCTCACCGCGATCAGGCCGCACAACGCCAGAGTGGACGAAACGGCATCCGCCGAGAAATGCAAGGCATCGGCGGCCAGCGCCTCGCTGCGGGTTTCGCGTGCCACGATGGAAAGCGTGCGCCAGCGCGTGATGTCAACTGCGATGGCAAAGAGCAACATGCCGATGACCAGCGGCGTCACCTCGATG
>JBOFIL010000051.1:0-15317 GCA_051650165.1 Allobosea sp. | reverse complement strand
CTCGCTTGCCCCGCTGGTCTGGAAGGGGCGCCCGCCTGCGCCGCTTGATCTGATCGCGCCTTCGGCTGCGCATCTCTTCGCGGATTTCGGCGCCTACTTCGCGGCGCTGGAGCGCGCGGGCCCAAGCGTGAATGTGGTGGCACAGGCCGGCCATTCCACCTTGCGCCTTGCAGCGATGGACCGGATCGATCGCGAGGCAACCAAGGCCGAAATTGCGCGGATGCAGACGCTGCTGCGAAACGCGCTTCAGCAAGGCGCGGCCGGGCTTTCCACCGGCCTTGCCTATCCGCTGGCCAAGGCTGCCATCACGGAAGAGATCGAGGCCATCGCATCCGTCGCGCATGAGTTTGGCGCGTTCCACTCCACCCATATGCGCGATGAGGCAGATGGCGTTGCGGCAAGCCTCAAAGAGACCTTCCGCATAGGCCGGGCCGCGCGCGTGGCAAGCATAATCTCGCACCACAAATGCGTCGGCCAATGCAACCATGGCCGCTCAATCGAGACACTGCCGATGATTGCCGAGGCGATGAAAACCGACCGCATCGGGCTTGATGTCTACCCTTATGCGGCTTCCTCCACCATGCTGCACCCGATGCGCATTGCGACGGCTGCAAAGGTGATGATTGCCTGGTCAACGCCGCACCCGGAGTTGGGCGGGCGCGATTTCCATGAATGGCGTGCAGCTGCCGGGCTTTCCGTCGATGAGGCGATTGTAAAGCTATCGCCGGCAGGAGCGATCTATTTCAACATGGATGAGGCGGATGTGGCGCGCATTCTCGCCTTCCCGGCCGCCATGGTCGGCTCGGACGGCTTGCCGCATGATGCCCACCCCCATCCAAGGCTGTGGGGCACATTTCCCCGCGTGATCGGGCGCTATGCCCGCGATAGCGGGCTGTTCAGCATAGAGGAAGCCATCCGCAAGATGACGGGGCTGACCGCCGCCACCTTCGGCATGGTGGATCGCGGGCTGGTTGCGGAGGGGCACTTTGCCGATCTGGTCCTGTTCGATCCTGCGCGGATCATCGACAAGGCCAGCTTCGAGCAACCGGACTTGCCGGCCGGGGGCATTGTCAGCGTCTGGGTCAATGGCGTTCTGACCTTCGACAAGGGCATGATGACAGGCGCAAGGGCGGGTCGGGCGTTGCGGCGCGGACATGGCGGCGCATTGCGCGCCTTGCCCTTCGCGGCTTGATCCAGCACCGCATCCGTCAAAACCCGTTAAGCGCAATCCGCATTCATGCTCGAAAAGCCGGCAAGGCGCTGGTAATGAGCTGTGACACGTGGATGGGACTGCAATGGGCGAAGGCGCAAAACCAAGAAAAGAGGCGGCGGTGGCGACATTCGCCCGCGCGGGCTTTGCGCGCGTCGAGCCTGCCATTCTCCAGCCCATGGAGCCATTCCTCGATCTGTCTGGCGAGGATATTCGCCGCCGCATGTTCGTGACGCAGGATGGCTCGGGGCAGGAATGGTGCCTGAGGCCAGAATACACCATCCCTGTCGCGCGCGATCACATCGCAGCAGGGGCACGCGCCGGGGCCTATTGCTATGCCGGGCCGGTGTTCCGGATACGCTCCGGCGAGCCATCGGAGTTTGCGCAGGCCGGGCTTGAATCATTCGGACGCACCGACACGACCGCCGCAGATGCCGAGATCATGGCGCTGACACTGGAGGCTGTTGCCGCGCAAGGCTTTGCCGAACCCGTGATCCGCATGGGGGATGGCGCTCTGCTTGTGGGGTTTCTTGATGCACTTGATGTGCCTGCCGCCGCGCGCCGCCGCCTGCTTCGGGCCATCGCGCAAGGGTCGGGTGATCCGCTTGCGCAGATTGATGCGCCCTCGGCCCCCGTGTCGGAAAGCCATTCGGGACTCATCGCCGCGCTTCAGGGCCAAGACCCACACGCGGCCAAGGCCTTTGTCGAGGATGTGTTATCGATTGCCGGCATCTCCAGCGTCGGTGGCCGCAGTGCCGGCGACATTGCCGAGCGCTTCCTCGCAAAGGCCGCCGAAAAAGACCAGTGCATGAACGATCAGGCACGGCGCGTTCTTGGCCAGATTTTCGCCGTCAAGGGCGATCCAGATGAGGCATTGGCCGCCTTGCGCGGTTTGTCTGTCGCTGCCGGGCTTGATGTGGGCCAGGCGCTGGACCGCTTTGATGAGCGCATCGGCTTCCTTGCCGCGCGCGGTGTCGATGTATCGCGCATTTCATTCTCGGCGCGGTTTGCACGAAATCTTGATTACTACACAGGCTTCGTCTTCGAGCTGACTGACCCTGACCGCACGGACGGCAAGCCGGTCGCGGGCGGCGGGCGCTATGATGGCTTGATGCAGCGCCTTGGTGCGGCTGAGCCTGTGCCAGCCGTCGGAGCATCGATCTGGCTGGGGCGGCTCGCAGATGCGGTTGAGCGCAGCGCAGAGGCGGCATCCGCCAATGCAACCAATGAAGCCATGAGGGCGCAATCATGAGGGCGCAATCATGAGTGCGCCGCTGATCCTGGCCGTGCCATCCAAGGGGCGCTTGCAGGAGAACGCCATGGCGTTCTTCGCGCGCGCTGGCCTGACCATGGCAACATCGCGCGGCGCGCGTGATTATCGCGGCGGCATCGAGGGCTTGCCCGGCGTCGAGGTCGCGTTTCTGTCGGCCTCCGAGATTGTTTCGTGGTTGGCGCGCGGCGAGGCTCATCTGGGCGTTACCGGCGAAGATCTGGTGCGCGAGCATATCGCCGATGCCGATGCTGTGGAGCTTCTGACGCCTCTGGGGTTCGGTCAGGCCAATGTGGTGGTGGCTGCGCCGCAGGCCTGGATCGATGTGCGCACCATGGCAGACCTTGATGATGTCGCGGCCTTGCTGCGCCAGCGCCAACACCGCAAGTTGCGGGTCGCCACCAAATACGTGAACCTGACCCGGCGCTATTTTGCGCAGATGGGCGTGGCCGATTATCGCATCGTCGAGAGCCTTGGCGCGACAGAGGGTGCGCCTGCTGCCGGCACGGCGGATGTGATTGTCGACATCACCACCACCGGCCAGACGCTTGCCGCCAATGCGCTGAAGGTGCTGGAGGACGGGCTGATCTTCGCCTCCGAGGCCAATCTCGTTGCCTCGTTGCGTGCTAACTGGACGCCTGAAAACCGGCAGGCTGCGGCGGCCATTCTCTCGCGGATCGCAGCGGAAGAAGAAGGCCGACGTCTGCGCGAGGTGCGTGCCGGCATCGGCGAAATCGGCGGGAGCTTTGCGCAGGACATCAGCCAGCTGTTTGGCGCACGCATGCCATTTGGCGAGATAGCGCCTGGCGGCATCGTCACGCTGCATTGCCCGCGTGGCAAGGTTTTCGAGCTTGCAGAATATCTGGCCTTGCGCGGCGCGCGTGATGTGACGGTGCGCACGCTGGATTATGTCTACCGCGCCGATAATCCGCTTTTGGCGCGGCTTGAAGCCCGGCTGCGGGGGTGATGCAAATCCGGCTTCCTAAACCGGCCCGGCTGCATTAGGTTCCGCTCGCATTTCGGCGGAGACACAAGTGTGATGGTTCGATCCTTGCGGCGCAATTCTTTGATGGCCAGCGTGGCGGCCTGCCTGGCCCTTGTGGCGCTGGCTGGCGACGCAGAGGCGCAGCGCGCGCAACGCGCACCCACCACGGACCCGAATGAAGGCACGGTGCAGACACAGAAGGTGGAAAAAACCTTTCCGCTTGGCTGGTCCTGGACCGCTGTTTCGTTGAATGGCAAGCAATTCGGCTCGGATCGCCCAACACTTCAACTGGACGAAAACCTGCGTGGCTCCGGCTATGCCGGCTGTAACACCTATTCATCCACCATGTATCCGGTGCGCGAGCAGGGCTTTGCGGTTGGCCCCATTGCGGTGACGCGCAAGGCCTGCGCCAAGCCGCAGGCGGACCTCGAAAAGGAATTCCTGTTTGCGTTGCGCGCCGCCCAGAAATGGGATCTCGTTTCCGGCAGGCTCGTGCTGACCAACCCACGCGGCGAGTTGGTTTTCGAGCGCGCCATCTAGCGCAAGGCGCGAGGTTCCACTCTCAGGCTTTTGGTTTTGCCTTGCTGCGCTTGGGTGCTTCAGGCAGCTTCTGTTTCTCCACATCCTGCGGCACGAACCCACTCTTTGCATCCGGCACCATGGTGATCTGCCGGTCATGCATCGCGCTCAGGGTTGAGCGATGGCCGATCGATATGACGCTTGTGTCTGTCAGTGTCTCGCGCAGCATGGCGTAGATCGCCGCTTCCGTAGGCTCATCCAGCGCGGCGGTTGCCTCATCCAGCAGCAGCCATTCAGGCTTGGCAAGAAGCGCGCGGGCGATGGCAAGGCGTTGCTGTTCGCCGCCCGAAAGGCGTTGCGTCCAGGCGTCTACCTCGTCAAGCCGCTCCATCAGATGTGGCAGGCGTGCCGCATCCAGCGCATTGCGGATCGCGGCATCATCATACGCCCCTTCGAGCGAAGGATAGGACACCGCGCCGCGAAGTGTGCCCATCGGCATGTAGGGGCGCTGCGGCAGCAGCATGACATTTTCGGCGGCTGGAATCAGCACTCGGCCCTGCCCGAATGGCCATATGCCGGCAATGGCGCGGAACATTGTCGATTTGCCGGAGCCTGATGGGCCGGTGACCAGCGTGCGCTCGCCCTTGGCAAAAGCCAGCGTCGCCTGCTGCACGATGGTGGTGCCATTCGGGATACCGAGTGAAAGCTTCTCCAGCGCAAGGTCTTTGCCCTCGGTCGGTTCCACATCGATCCGCTGCGATGTTTTCCCCGCGGCGCGTGCGGCATCGATCGCGGCATCGAAGGTGTTGAGCCGGTCAACCACGGCCTTGTAGGCGGCAATCGCGGTATAGCGCGCGATGAAGAAGGTCATGGCGCCCTCGACGCGCCCGAAGGCACCGGCGGTTTGTGTCATCTGGCCAAGCTGGAGCTTGCCCGCGAAATAGGCTGGGGCGACGATCAGGTAAGGCACCACCACATTCGCCTGAAAATAGGATGAGGTGAAAATCGAGAGCTTGAGATTGGCCTTCACCAGCGAGAAGAAGTTGCTCATCACCTCGTTGAAGCGGTCCCCGATGCGGGCAAGTTCGGCACGCTCGCCGCGCAGCAGCGAGACCTGCTCGCCATACTCACGCAGCCGCGCGAGGGTGAAGCGGAAATCCGCTTCGCGCTTTTCCTGCACGAAATCGAGCTTGATCAGCGGCTTGCCGATGAGATGCGTGATCCATGTGCCGATGACCGAATAGATCAGCGCCACCCAGAAGGGCAGGCCGGGCACCACGATGTCTGTGCCTGGAATGGCAAAATCAGCCGGGATCGAGAGCAAGATGATCGAGAACGACACCAGCACGCTCACCTGTGAGAGCAGGCTGACCGAGAAGCCATAGGTCTGGTTGATGTAGGAGCGTGTGTCTTCGGCGATGCGCTGGTCAGGGTTGTCGGCATCCATGCCGATCAGTCCCATGCGGTAATGCGTGCCATCCGACAGCCAGCGCCCGGCATAGCGCTCGGTGAGATAGCGCCGCCAGCGGATCTTCATCACCTGCTCGATGAAATACTCGATCAGGTTGGACGCAACCGAGACCATCGCCCAGACGAGAAACACAGTAATGAGCAGGTTCCAGAATTGCGCCTCGTTCTTGGTCTGGATGGCGTTGAAGAAATCGCGGTTGAAGAACGAAAGCCTGACCGAAATGCCGACCTGAGCCTGGTTGATCAGCACCAGCGTGACAATGAGGCCGGTGGCGATGCGCCGCTCCAGCGCGGTGATGTCGCCGAACAAGCCCGTGCGCAGCACGCCCTTGTGGGTGGATTCGAAATACGGGTCCGCCAGCGCCATGATGCTGCGGATGAGCGGAATGCGCCCGATAGCCGCGACAATCAGGCCAAAGGTTGCCACCGTGGCAGGCAGGCTCACTGGCGGAAGAATGACATTCAACGCCGCAGGCCAGAGGCCCAATTTACCAGCCAGCACCATCAGGCCGAAAATCGCATATTCCGCCGAGAAGATGCCCAGAAACACTTTAAGGAAGGCAGACAACCTTTGCGAGGCATAGGCAGCGAAGGCGAGCGCGAGCCCCAGTCCGGCGAGCATCCGCGTATCGGTGATGGCAAAAGGCCCGAGGCTTGCCAGCGGTGTCTCCGGTGCAATGCCCATCCCGACGAAGAGCGAGAGCACGGCGACGATCAGGGCAGCGAGCGAAAACGGGATCATGCTTATCCTCGGATGTGCGCGGCGACTCAAGGCATATACCATGCACAGCGCGTATAATAAGATGTAGCGCAACTGCAGCCGAAGGGAAGCGGTCTATCGTGCCGCGAGCCCGTCAAGGCGTTGCGGTTCAGCCGTCTTTCCGGGTGATCAGCGCCAGCAAGTCGCTGAGCTGCCTGGCTGTGTGATCGCAGGCGAGCTTCTCACCGATATGGCGCTGGATCGCGTCGCGATAGACCGGCCACATGGCCTTGAGCAGCGCGCGGCCCCCCTCTGTGATCGCGACATGCTGGCCGCGTTTGTCTTTTGGGCAGGCGCGGCGCTCAGCATAGCCAGCAGCCTCCAGCCTGTCGATCATCCGCGAGACATTGTGCTGGGCGAGCAGAAGCTTGGGCTCAAGCTCGACGGGTCGTAACTGTCCGCCTTCAGCGTGTCGCAACTCGAGCAGCAGATCATACCAGGCGAGCGGCGGAAAACCGGCTGCCTTCACATCCTCCTCGACAGCCGCCAGCGCGACCTGCTGCGCTTTTACGAGCAAGGCCCAGGCCTGGATGGTCGCTTCTGATGGGGCACTGGTCATAGGAGAGATATAGGCGTTCCATGCATTTGCATCAAGCTTGAGATTGAATGCATATGCATTTAACTGATGCGCGCAAATGCAAACCTGCCTGATCCTCAAGGAGCTTACAATGCCCACCAGCCAAACCAGCCAGCACGAGCTTGCTGCCTTCATCCTGCGCGCTCATGACCAGTTCATAAACAAGGGGCGCAGACAGCGTGAGCCATTTGCGCCCCTCAATTCACGTGGCTTGTTCAGCTATCAGACTGGCGCATCGGGATATAGCCTGCGGTATTCCGCAAGAGCGAGAACATAGGCGTCATAGTTGGCTTTGGCAGTTGTGTAGGCAGGCAGCGTTACGGTCTGATATTCTGTGAGGGCTGTCTGATACGTTGCCAAGGCAGCTGTATATGTTGCCAGCTCGGCTTGGTAGTTCGTGAAAGCCAGAAGGCGGGCATCATAAGTATTATAAAGCGCCATATTCGTGTTATAAGTGGCTAAATTTGTATTGTATGCAGGCATATCTATATCGCGATATTTTACAAAATCATTATTGAATTTTTCTAATTTTCCTAAATAGACAACAAATGTAGCAAGTCGATCATCGTAACCTACGATATTTTGATTGTAGATAGCCAGATCGGTATTATATTGCGCTGCACGTTGATTGTAATCTGCAAGGGCAGCTGCCTCGCGGGCCGGATAAGCATTGACGGCTGCAGCCAGGCTTTCACGGGTAAAGCCCAAGTTGAATAACTCCTGAGCAGATCCTGTCGCCAGCAAGTTCTGTGCTTGCGCAAAAGTTATCGTAACCTGAAAGCCACCTGAGAGAACGCCGCCGGCAATACGAGGTGGCACAAAGGTGCCAAGCGGATCCGGTGCCACAGGCCTGTCACCTGGGTTAGCAACCGGTGTTGGCGCAACAGGTGCAACAGGCAGCACAGGGGCAACAGGCAGTGCTGGCCGCACGCCAGGATCAGCCACAATGGCTGGCGGGACAGGTGCAACTGGTGCAACTGGTGCGGGGCCTGGATCAGCAACGGGGGTTGGCGGTGCAGGATATTCCGAAGCGGATGGCAGCAGACCAGCGAAGAAGGTGATAATCTGGTCCATCGTCATGTTGGCATAGGTCGGGTCTAGATTTGCCAGTGCCTCTTGCGGCAGCAACCGGCCAAGCGCATCACTCACCACCGTATCGAGCATGCCTTGGGGGATAAAAGACTTGAGAATGTCGAAGTTCTTCAAGAACATTTCGACTGTCATGTCCTGGATCGAATCTGGCAATCGGGACGCCTGCGACGGGGTCAAGAAATTGGAGAGGAACTCTCGGACAGTGAGCGCCCGAACCTCGGAGAAATTGGTAAAGTTGAGCGGAAGTGTCTGCGTGATGACGCTGGTGAAGCCCGCAATGACCTGATCCGCCAAAGTGGCTTTCTGGGCATTGGTCAGAGTGCTAGGTACAATCGACGCTGGCTCGGTAGTGGCTGAGGCTGTTTCGTCAACTGAGAGTATGCTCGAGGTTGAGCCGGTGTCGTTGGCGATGGATAACGCAATGCTGTCCGAGAAGCTGGTATTGCTGCTCCAGAAGCTCGCCTGATTTGAATTTGAGGATACTGTTGTCGTTCCTGACATGCTAATTCTCCATGAGGGTTCTGGAAAATAGCAATCTGGAAGACGCTTGATAACTTATATGTACGGTCTATTTTTCAAGTCAAGGCATCAAATTGCAAATTATTAATACATCATACAAAAGTAAAATCATACAAATTCAAGTCACCACGAGGGCTATATCTGGCCTCATCTCTCCCCCCCGGCATCAATCCAATCTGGCGCTGTGATCATGATCTTTGGATCAATATCCTCTACCAGCTCCTTGTCCTTGCCATCATAGGGCACGGCTGAGAGCACGGCTTGCATTGCGGCGATGCGGGCGCGCAATTTGTCATTGGAGCGGATGATGGTCCATGGCGCGCGCTCGATATGGGTGCGGCCCAGCATGGTGTTGAAGGCCTCGGAGTAGGCATCGAAGCGTGGGATCGCCTCGAAATCGATCGGCGAGAGCTTCCAGTGCTTGAGCGGATCATGAAAGCGCGCATGCAGCCGCTTCATCTGCATCTCACGGCCAATCGAGAAGAACAGCTTGATGATGCGGATGCCGTCTCGTGCCAGCATGCCCTCAAAAGCCGGAGCCTCACGCAGGAACGCCTCGCTCTCTTCAGCGCTGGCAAAGCCCATGACCAGCTCAACGCCGGCGCGGTTATACCAGGAGCGATCAAAGAACACGATCTCGCCGCGCGTCGGCATCTCGCGGGCATAGCGCTGGAAATACCATTGCCCCTTTTCGCTGTCGCTGGGTTTTGAGAGCGCGACGATGCGCGCCTGGCGCGAGGGCATATGCTGGGTGAAGCGCGAGATTGTGCCACCCTTGCCAGCGCCGTCCCGTCCCTCGAAGACCACAATGACGCGCTCGCCCTTGTCCTTGGCCCAGGCCAGCATTTTCAGCAGTTCGATCTGAAGGGCGATGATGCGTTTCTCGTATTTCTTGCGCTTCATCTTCTCGTGATACGGATAACCGCCACTGGCGAGCGCGTTGTCGTCAATCACCTCCGGCAGTTTCGGGTTCTTGATGTCGAAGATCGGTGCCTTGGCAGTGCTTTTCTTCTTTTCAGGCTTCGGTGCTGCCTTTGTTGATGTCTTGGCCGATGTCTTGGCCGATGCTTTCGCAGGCCCCATCGCCTCTTTCTTTGCCTTGGCTGGCTTTGGCACAGCCGCCGCAGTCTTTGCCGACCCTTTATCCTTGGCTGGGCCTTTATCCCTCGCCTTACCCTTGTCTTTGGCAGTCACGGGCGTTGAGGAGGGCTTGATCTTGCGGCGATCTGGCATGGCGAACCTGAATGCTTGCATTGCGGAGCAAGCGCCACGCTAGCAGAGCCGGCAATCCTTGCAATCACAAGCCTTGCAATCACAAGCCCTGCATCACAAGACTTGAGCCCGCTCAATTGGCCAGCTTCTTCAGTGCATAGAGCGCCTCCAGCGCCTCTCTGGGTGAGAGATCATCGGGCTGGATGGTGCCAAGCATTTCGCGCAGGCGGTCAGGGCCAGATGCTTGGGGCACAGCCTGCCGCACATTGACCGCGAAGAGTGGCAGATCATCAACAATGGCGGCTACCGGTCGCTCAAGCTCGGTGCGCTCAAGCTCGCTTAGAATCGCCTTGGCTCGCTCCACCACGGCCGGCGGCAGGCCGGCGAGCTTGCCCACCTGAATCCCGTAAGAGCGATCCGCCGCGCCGGGCGCAACCTCATGCAGGAAGATCACCTCGCCCTGCCATTCGCGCACCTTCACCGTGGCGTTGGCAATACGCGGCCAGCGCTCCGACAGGGCGGTGAGCTCATGATAATGCGTGGCGAAGAGTGCCCGCGCGCCATTGACCTCGTGCAGATGCTCGATGGTGGCCCAGGCGATGGAGAGCCCATCGAATGTGGCCGTGCCGCGGCCGATTTCATCAAGGATGACCAGCGCCCGCCCGCCCGCCTGATTGAGGATGGCAGCGGTTTCGACCATTTCGACCATGAAGGTCGAGCGCCCGCGTGCCAGATCATCGGAAGCACCAACGCGGCTGAATAGCTGATCGACCACGCCGATGCGCGCAGCGCTCGCAGGCACGAAGGCCCCCATCTGCGCGAGAATGGCGATCAGTGCATTCTGGCGCAGGTAGGTGGATTTGCCGGCCATGTTCGGGCCGGTGATCAGCATGATGCGCCCGCCCGGATCCTTGCCATGTGTGCCATCTGGTGGGGAGAGATCAGCATCATTGGCGATGAAGGCCTGCCCGCGCTTTTCCAGCGCCATTTCCACCGTGGGGTGACGCCCACCGACGATTGCAAAATCGAGGCTGTCATCGATGTGCGGGCGCACCCAGCCCTGCACTGCCGCAAGCTCCGCCAGCGCCGCCGATACATCGAGGGCAGAGAGCGCCGCGGCCACGCGCTGGATGCTGCTCGTGTGCGCCATCACCTCGCGCGCGAGCCTCTCGAACACAGCCAGCTCGCGCCGCAATGCCTTGTCTGCCGCCGAGACAATGCGCGTTTCCAGCTCGCCAAGCTCAACGGTGGAAAAGCGCATGGCATCTGCCATGGTCTGCCGGTGGATGAACTGGCCGCGCCAGCGCTCCGAGAGGAACTCCTCGCCCGCCGACTGCGGCACTTCGAGAAAGAAGCCCAGCACATTGTTGTGCTTGATCTTGAGCTGCCGGCAGCCGGTCTCGACCACATAGCGCCCCTGCATCGCAGCGATGACCTTGCGCGAATCTGTTTGCAACAGCCGCAGCTCGTCAATCTCGGGGTCGAACCCCTCGCGCACGAAATTGCCATCGCGGCGCATCAGCGGCGGCTCATCATGAAGCGTTGCGGTGATTGTGTCGGCCAGATCGCGCGGGGCGTTCCCCAGCGCGCCAGCAATCTCTGCCAGATCAGCCGGCAGACCGATCCGCTCAGTCAGCAATGCGCCGGCCTCGCGTGCCATGGTGATGCCCTGCGCCAGCGCGTTGAGATCGCGCGGGCCGCCGCGCTCCAGCGCGAGGCGCGAGAGGGCGCGGGCCAGATCCGGCGCGCGCTTCAGCCGCTCGCGCAGTTCATCGCGCAGAAGACCTTCGCGAACCAGAAACTCCACCGCATCATGGCGCGCAGTGATGGCGGCAATGTCGGTGAGCGGCGCGGCGAGGCGCTCTGTCATCAGCCGCCCGCCGCCTGGTGTCAGCGTGCGGTCGATGGTGGCTAGCAAGCTTCCCCCGCGCTCGCCGCCCAGCGTGCGCATCAGTTCGAGATTGGCGCGCGTCGCCGCGTCTATCCGCATGGCGCTGCTGCTGGTGCTGCGGCGAGGGCTCGCCAAGGCAGGACGCTGGCCGACTTGCGTGCGCTCGACATAGGCCAGCGCGAGCCCCAGAGCGGCAGTTTCGGCGCGGGTGAAATCCCCGAAGGCATCAAGTGTCGCCACGCCGAATGCCTCGCGGATACGGCGCTCGGCGGATGCCGGCTCCAGCCCCTCTTTCGAGACGGGCGTCAGCGGCGCGGAGAGTGCGATGAAGATGTCGGCCAGAGAAGGATCATCGCGCAGGCTGTCGGGCAGGATCACCTCGCGCGGATCAAGCCGCGCCAGCTCCGGGCCGAGCGCCGCGCCCTCGGCCTCGCCAAGCTCGACCTCGCCAGTTGAGATGTCGACGGCGGCAAAGCCGAAAGTGCTTTCTTCCTCGGAGAGCTTGCGCCGGGCCAGCGCCACGAAACGATTGGCGCGGCCCGGATCGAGTAGAGCCTCTTCGGTGATGGTGCCGGGCGTGACCAGCCGCGTCACATCGCGCCGCACCACCGATTTCGAACCGCGTTTTTTAGCTTCTGCCGGGTCTTCCATCTGCTCGCAAACCGCGACACGCAGGCCCGCAGCGATCAGCTTTTGTAGATACTCATCGGCCCGCATCACAGGCACGCCGCACATGGGAATATCCGCGCCATTATGCTTGCCGCGCTTGGTCAGCACGATGCTGAGCGTGCGCGAGGCAATTTCGGCATCCTCGAAGAACAGTTCGTAGAAATCACCCATCCGGTAGAACAGCATGCAATCCGGGTTTGCAGCCTTGATCTCCATGAACTGCGCCATCATCGGCGTCGCGCCTGTGGCGTTGCCCGGTGCTGCTTGGCTGTGGCTTGTCGTGGTTCGGTCATCCATGGCCCGCATCTCTAGCACAGCAATTTCGGCAGGATCAGCCCGGAGAAGGGTTCATCCAAAGCCTAAATCAGTGATGTAAGTGCTGCATTCTGGCTGCGAGGTGGTGCTTGTCATCTAAGCGGGCTTGTGATTCCAGCATCTGGCTGCTTAAGAAGCAGTTGCACACGCAACCATCACGACATTGCCAACCCCTGCGAGATTGCCCAATGGCCGATACGCCTCCCCGCCGCACGCGCCCCAGCTTCACCGATCAGGAGGCGCTGCTGTTTCACAGCCAGGGCAGGCCCGGCAAATTGGAGATCGTGCCAACCAAGCCGATGGCGACGCAGCGGGATTTGTCCCTTGCCTATTCGCCCGGCGTCGCAGTTCCCGTGAAGGCCATTGCGGAAGACCCTTCCAAGGCCTTCGATTACACCGCGCGCGGCAATCTCGTGGCGGTGATTTCGAACGGCACGGCCATTCTCGGCCTTGGCAATCTCGGCGCGCTGGCCTCGAAGCCGGTGATGGAAGGCAAGGCGGTTCTGTTCAAGCGTTTTGCTGATGTCGACTCGATCGATCTCGAAGTCGACACGGAAGATGCCGACACCTTCATCAATGCGGTGCGCTATCTTGGCCCCTCCTTTGGCGGCATCAACCTCGAGGACATCAAGGCCCCGGAATGCTTCATCATCGAGGAGCGCCTGCGCGAACTCATGGACATTCCGGTATTCCATGATGATCAGCACGGCACAGCGATCATCGCCGCTGCCGGCTTGATCAATGCGCTGGAACTCACGGGCCGCGACGTCAAGACCACACGCCTCGTGGTGAATGGCGCAGGCGCTGCCGGCATTGCCTGCACGGAGCTGCTCAAGGCCATGGGCTTTGCGCCCGACAATGTCATGCTCTGCGACACCAAGGGCGTGATCTGGCGCGGGCGCACCGAGGGCATGAACCAGTGGAAATCCGCCCATGCGGTCAAGACCGATGCACGCACGCTGGCCGAAGCGCTGGCTGGCGCGGATGCCTTCTTTGGCCTCAGCCAAAAGGGCGCGGTGACGCCTGAGATGGTGAAGTCCATGGCACCAAACCCGATCATTTTCGCCATGGCGAACCCTGATCCGGAGATTACGCCAGAGGAAGTCGCGGCCATCCGTGATGATGCGATCATGGCGACAGGCCGCTCGGATTACCCCAACCAGGTCAACAATGTGCTGGGCTTCCCGTACATCTTCCGCGGCGCGCTCGATGTGCAGGCCCGCACCATCAACATGGAGATGAAGATCGCGGCAGCCACGGCCCTTGCAGAGCTGGCCCGCGAGAATGTGCCCGATGAGGTCGCGGCGGCCTATCAGGGCGCAAGGCCGCGCTTCGGGCGCGAATACATCATTCCCGTGCCGTTTGATCCGCGCCTGATGGCCACCGTGCCGCCGGCTGTCGCGAAAGCCGCGATGGAAACGGGCGTCGCGCGCAAGCCCATCATCGACATGAATGCCTATAAGGGCCAGCTCTCGGCGCGGCGTGATCCGATCGCCGGCACGCTGAACCGCATTCTGGAGCGTGTGCGGCGCTATCCCAAGCGCATCGTCTTCGCCGAGGGCGAGGAAGAGCAGGTTATCCGCGCCGCGCATTCCTTCGTGGCGCAGGGCCTCGGCACCGCCATTCTGGTGGGCCGAGAAGATCGCATCGCCGAGACAGCGGCCTTCATCGGCGTGGAGCTGGAAGGCAAGGACATCCAGATCCACAATGCGCGGCTCTCGCATCGCAACGCGACCTACGCGCAGTTCCTTTATGAGCGCCTTCAGCGCAAGGGCTATCTGTTCCGCGATTGCCAGCGCATGATCAATCAGGATCGCAACATCTTCGCCGCCGCCATGGTCGCGCTGGGGGATGCCGATGGCGTGGTCACGGGCGTCACGCGAAACTATTCCGTTGCGCTGGATGACATGCGTAAAGTCATCGATGAAAAGCCGGGCCATCGCCTGATTGGCTGTTCGCTGGTGCTCTCGCGCGGGCGGCAGGTGCTGGTGGCGGACACCGCCATCACCGAAATGCCAACCGCGAAGGAACTGGCCGAAATCGCCATCGAGGCGGCGGGCGCGGCGCGCCGGCTGGGGCAGGAGCCACGCGTGGCGCTGCTGGCCTTCTCCACCTTCGGTCACCCGCCGGGCGAGCGCTCCGAGAAGGTCAAGGAAGCCGTGCGCATCCTCGACGGCATGCGCGTCGATTTTGAATATGATGGCGAGATGGCGGCAGATGTTGCGCTCAACCGCGATATTCTGGCGCAATATCCCTTCTGCCGCCTCACCCAGCCGGCGAATGTGCTGGTGATGCCGGCATTTCACTCTGCCTCCATCGCCACCAAGATGATGCAGGAACTTGGCGGCGCAACCGTGATCGGCCCGTTGATCGTGGGCCTCGACCGCCCGGTACAGATCATGCCGTTGGGCGCGAAGGACTCTGACATCGTCAACATGGCCGCGCTGGCGGCGTTCAATATCGGCGGGTGAGGGGTCTATGCCGTCCGAACCCACGGTAGTTTTCGATGTTGGCAATGTCCTGCTCGAATGGGATCCCCGCCATCTTTACCGGCGCATCTTTGTCGATGAGGCACGCACGGAATGGTTTCTCGCTAATGTCTGTACCGGCGCATGGAATGCCGAGCAGGATCGCGGCAGGAGCTGGGCAGAGGGCGTTGCTGAGTGTGTCGAACGTCACCCAGAATTCCGCGCCGAAATCGAAGCCTTTGATGCCCGCTGGGGCGAGACAATTGGCGGAACCATCGCCGCTTCAGTCGGGGTGCTTGAAGAGCTGAAGCGCACGGGCAGGGCAGTCTATGCCATCACCAACTTCTCTGCCGAGAAGTG
>JBOFIL010000050.1:0-1832 GCA_051650165.1 Allobosea sp. | reverse complement strand
GCCCTCGACAGGCGCGCGGTGCGCAGCTATATCCCGCGCATCCCAAGACATCGTCGATGCTTCGGATGGCCCGGCTGAGGAAGCCGGGCCGGCGCATGAGAAGCTTTGCGAAGAATAAGCTTCGTCCGAGAGATTTTGCCCGCCACACCCGGCGGGCGCGATGGAGGCCTGAAAAATGACCGACGCCCCGCTGATGCCGAAAGCGACCGCCGTCTGGCTGGTCGAGAACACCTCGCTGACGTTTGATCAGATCGCCGAGTTCTGCAAATTGCACCCGCTTGAGGTGAAGGGCATCGCCGATGGCGAGGTCGCGACCGGCATCAAGGGCTTTGATCCTGTCACGAATGGCCAGCTCACTCGCGAGGAGCTTGACCGCGCGCAGAGGAACGCTGAGCACAAGCTCAAGCTCGCCGCGCGCAAGGTGATTGTGCCCGAGATGAAGCGCACCAAGGGCCCGCGTTACACGCCAGTCTCCAAGCGCCATGACCGGCCAAACGCCATTCTCTGGCTGACGCGCAACCACCCTGAGCTGAAAGACGCCCAGATCATCCGCCTCGTCGGCACCACCAAGGCGACCATCGCGCAGATCAAGGAGCGCGCGCATTGGAACTCGGCACAGCTCCAGCCGGTTGATCCGGTGTCGCTCGGCCTGTGCACGCAGATCGATCTCGATTTCGAGGTGGGCCGCGCCGCCAAGTCGCGTCCGCAGCCTGAGCTTGGTGCGGTGCTTCTCTCCACCGAGCAGAGCCTTGCGCCAGAGCCAGTGCCGGAAGTGGATGTGCAGGACAGGCCGCAATCGAGCTTCGATGCCGACACGGTCTTCGCCAAGCTCAAGCAGCTCAAGCGCGATGATGCCGATGAGGATGGCGACGAGGCGCGCTGACAATCACGGATTGTGGCGGGGATCCTTGGAAAGCGCCTGAGCGGCAGCGCCTTTCCGGCACGAGAACGGGAAGAAAGTGCTGGGCATCCCTGCGTTCATGCCGCGAATGACCAGTGCGTTGGCGAGGCGCAACTCCTCCTCGCTTTCCGGGCAGACATTGGCTGACGATATGCAGCCGGCGGCCAGGAAGGCGTTGTGGCGTGAGAGGAATTCCTGCCCAAGGCCATTGATGCCGAGCCTGGCCACAGAGTCTTCATAGGCTCTGGTGTAACGCGCGCATTTCTCGTGAGCCCAGCCCTTGACTGCCTCACGGGGGAAAGCTTCCTGCGCTGTGGCGGCGATGGGGACAATTGCCATCATTGCGAGGGCGAATGCGGGCCATGGGCATTGTGGTCGATGATTCATACCGGCCGATCTGGCGAGCAATTGTGGCGGCATTGCAGGATAGTGTCGCCAGCAATTCTTGGACAGGTCAGCCCGGAAGGCCTTTGGCCTTCAGCGCCAGCGTGATCTCATCGAGGATTTTCGGATCATCTATGGTGGCGGGCACGGTAAAGGCATCGCCATCGGCGATCTTCTTCATGGTGCCGCGCAGGATCTTGCCGGAGCGGGTTTTCGGCAGGCGCGGCACGGTGATGGCGAGCTTGAACGCCGCAACGGGCCCGATCTTGTCACGCACCAGCCCGACAAGCTCTTTCTCGATCTGGGCATGGGCTGTGGTGACGCCGGATTTCAGCACCACGAAGCCGCAGGGTGCCTCGCCCTTCAGCGCGTCTTTCACGCCAATCACTGCGCATTCGGCCACGGCCTGGTGAGAGGCCAGCACCTCCTCCATGCCGCCGGTCGAGAGGCGATGTCCCGCGACATTGATGATGTCGTCCGTGCGGCCCATCACATAGACATAGCCATCCTCGTCGATATAGCCGGCATCGGATGTGGAGTAATAGCC
>JBOFIL010000049.1:0-4885 GCA_051650165.1 Allobosea sp. | reverse complement strand
AGGGCGCACCGGGGGGAGCGCCTTGCCGCAAAAACGGGCCGCCGAAAGGCGGCCCGCTTTTTTGCGGATACCCTCTTTGATACCCTTGCGCGCTTGCATTTTTGCCCCCGCGATGGTGTGACGACAAGGCAGGTTGCTGCCTGACTCGTTACTGGCGAGGCAGCGCTGCTTGTAAGCCAACCCATCGGTGCCCCATGCGTCTGACCCGCTATTTCCTGCCAACCTTGCGCGAAACGCCGAAAGAGGCCGAGATCGTCTCGCATCGGCTGATGCTGCGTGCCGGCATGATCCGCCAGCAATCGGCGGGCATTTACAGCTGGCTACCGCTGGGCCTGCGCATCCTCAACAAGATCAACGCCATTGTCCGCGAGGAACAGGACCGCGCTGGCGCTGTCGAAATCCTGATGCCGACGATCCAGTCAGCCGATCTGTGGCGCGAGAGCGGGCGCTACGAGGCCTATGGCAAGGAGATGCTGCGCATCAAGGACCGGCATGATCGCGACATGCTGTTCGGCCCCACCAATGAAGAGATGGTGACGGAGATTTTCCGCTCTTATGTCAAATCCTACAAGGATTTACCGCTCAATCTCTATCACATCCAGTGGAAATTCCGCGATGAGGTGCGTCCACGCTTTGGCGTGATGCGCGGGCGCGAGTTCCTGATGAAGGATGCCTATTCCTTCGATGTCGACGAGGCCGGTGCGCGTCATGCCTATAACCGCATGTTCGTGGCCTATCTTCGCACCTTCAAGCGCCTTGGCCTGACCGCGATTCCGATGCGGGCAGACACGGGCCCGATTGGCGGCGATCTCTCCCACGAGTTTATCGTGCTCGCCTCCACAGGCGAGAGCGAGGTGTTCGGCCATGCCGATTATCTCGATTACGCTGTGCCGGGTGCCGACACGGATTTTGCCAGCCGCGAGGGTCTGCAATCCATCGTCGATAAATGGACTGGCCTCTACGCCGCCACCTCCGAGATGCATGATGCGAGCGCCTTCGAGGCGATACCGGATGCAAAGCGCTTTGCCGCGCGCGGCATCGAGGTTGGCCATATCTTCTATTTCGGCACGAAATACTCCGAGCCCATGGGCGCGCGCGTGATGGGCCCGGATGGCGTCGAAAAGCCGGTGCATATGGGCTCCTATGGCATCGGCCCCAGCCGTCTTGTCGCAGCGCTGATCGAGGCTGGCCATGATGGGGCCGGCATCATCTGGCCGGATTCATGCGCGCCCTTCGATGTTGCCCTGCTGAACCTGAAGCAGGGCGATGCCGCCACGGACACCGCGGCCGGAGAGCTCTACACTGGCCTCACCGCCAAAGGCCTCGATGTGCTCTATGATGATCGAGAGGACCGCCCCGGCGCGAAATTCGCCACAGCGGATCTCATTGGCGCGCCATGGCAGCTGCTGGTCGGGCCAAAGGGGCTGGCCGAGGGCAAGGTGGAGCTGAAGCGCCGCGCGACGGGCGAGCGCGAGTTGCTTTCGCCCGCCGCCGCGCTGGACAAGCTGGGCATGCGCCCTGCGATGATTTGAACGGCCATGATTTCAGCCAGAATGCTGGTTAAGGCCCGCGCCCCATGAGCAATCCTTCCGCGACCATCCGCGAACCCAAGGCCTTTGCCGGCTTCGAGTGGCTCTTGGCCGGGCGCTATCTGCGCACGCGTCGGCGCGAAGGGTTTGTCTCGGTGATTGCCGGTTTTTCGTTTCTTGGCATCATGCTCGGCGTTGCGACGCTCATCGTGGTGATGTCGGTGATGAACGGCTTTCGCAAGGAGCTGCTGGACAAGATTCTCGGCGTCAACGGCCATATCTTCGTGACGCCAATTGAGCGCCCGCTCACCGATTTCCGCGCAACTGCGGATGCGTTGAAAAAGGTGCCAGGTGTTGTCAGCGCCATCCCGCTGGTGGAAGGGCAGGCACTCGCCTCCTCGCAATATGGCCAAGCCGGCATTCTGGTGCGCGGCGTTGAAGAGCCGGACATGAAGCGCATCAGCTTCCTGTCCAAAAGCATCAAGAATGGCCAGATTGATGGCATCACCGATGCAGGCGGCGTCGCCATCGGTATTCGTCTGGCCGAAACGCTCGGCATCCGCTCTGGCGATATGATCACCATCATCGCGCCGCGCGGGGCAACCACGCCGTTCGGCACCGCGCCGCGCATCAAGGCCTATCCGGTCTCGGCGGTGTTCGAGATCGGCATGACCGAGTTCGACCAGACCTTCGTGTTCATGCCGCTTGCTGAAGCGCAGGCCTATTTCAACCGCGATGAGGATGTGAACCTCATCGAGCTGTTCGTCGACAACCCAGATCGGACGCAAGCCGTGCGCGATCGCATCCAGATGGACGCGCCGCGCCCGCTGATGATGACCGATTGGCGCCAGCGCAACCGCACCTTCTTCAATGCGCTGGAGGTGGAGCGCAATGTGATGTTCCTCATCCTCACGCTGATCGTGCTCGTGGCGGCGCTGAACATCGTCTCTGGCCTCATCATGCTGGTGAAGGACAAGAGCGCCGACATCGCGATCTTGCGCACCATGGGGGCGGCGAGGGGGTCTGTCTTGCGCATCTTCCTAATCACCGGCGCGTCGATTGGCGTTGTCGGCACGCTTGCGGGCACGCTTTTAGGCATCGTGTTCTCGCGCAACATCCAGTCGATCTCGAGCTTTGTGTCATGGGTCACCGGCTCGAATGTATGGGATCCCACCGTGAGGTTTCTGGCTGAAATCCCGTCCGTGATCGATTGGCGCGAGGTGATCATGGTGGTGATCATGGCGCTGGTGCTGTCCTTCTTCGCCACGCTCTATCCCGCCTGGAAAGCTGCCAAGACCGATCCGGTCGATGCGCTGCGCTATGGAGCCTGACGCGTGACCACTGCAACGCCAGCCCTGTTCCTCTCCAAGATTTCGCGCCGCTATCGCCAGAGTGCGGCCGATGCGCTCTCGGTGATCGAGGATGCTGATCTGGCCATCTGGCCGGGAGAGATGGTCGCGCTTGTTGCGCCCTCCGGCACTGGCAAATCCACGCTTCTGCATGTGGCGGGCTTGCTCGAAAAGCCGGATACCGGCGAGGTCTATATCGAGGGCTCCAAGACATCCGCGCTTGATGATGCCGGGCGCACGAAACTGCGTCGCACCCATATCGGCTTTGTCTACCAGTTCCATCATCTCCTGCCCGAGCTCTCGGCGCTGGAAAATGTGATGATGCCGCAGCTCATTCGCGGCCTTTCAAAGGAGGAGGCGGTTGAGCGTTCACGCGAGTTGCTGACATTTCTGGGATTGGGCGAACGACTGACACACCGCCCGGCAGAGCTTTCAGGGGGCGAGCAGCAGCGCGTCGCCATTGCCCGCGCGGTTGCCAATGCGCCGCGCGTGTTGCTGGCTGATGAGCCTACCGGCAATCTTGATCCAGAAACATCTTCGCATGTGTTCAACACGCTGATGGCTCTGGCGAAGGCATCAGGCCTGGCGGCGTTGGTCGTGACGCATAATCATGATCTCGCCGCGCGAATGGACCGCCAGGTCACCATCTCGGACAGGCGGATTATCGCCCGCAATTAACCCTGTTTTCTGCTGACATCTCTGATTGCGAATTGCGCGTTGACGCGAACAAAGCACGAATATAAAAGAACATATTATAAACATACGAAAGGAAATCACATGTCTGCTGCATTGCGCGTCGCCACAGGTCTTGCAGAAGCCGCCTCGCTCGTCGTGTTTGTCGCTATGGTTTGCGTTTGGGCTGCGCTGGCATCAACGCCCGGCGTGTAAGCCGATCCACATGGTGCTGTGCGTTCCTGCCTTTTGGGCTCGACGGGCCTTGGGCGGGAGGTCAGAGTATCTTGGAAGGGAATCGCATCATGGCCTATGCGCGCGACGAGATCGGCTTTGTCCATCTCCATGTCCACTCAAGCTACTCTCTGCTTGAGGGCGCGCTTCCCATCGAGACGCTTGCCAAGCTTGCTGCAGCCGATCATCAACCGGCCTTGGCGCTGACGGACACCAACAATCTTTTTGGTGCGCTCGAATTCTCCGAGAAGCTCTGGGACAAGGGGCTGCAGCCTGTCATTGGCTGCCACCTCTCGGTCGATTTCGCCGATGGTTCGGCTCCGGGGCGGGGCCACACACCCGGTTCAGCCTTGCTGCCACACCTCGTGCTCCTTGCCATGAATGAGGCAGGCTATGCCAATCTCATGTGGCTGGTGACGCATGCTTCATTGGCCGCCGAAGAAGCTGGCGAGACCCGTTGCCTCTGGGAGGAAATCGCGCAGCGCAATGAAGGGCTGATCCTGCTGACGGGCGGCCCAGGTGGCGCGGTTGATCGTGCTCTTGTTGAGGGGCACCGCGATATTGCTGCCGCGCGGCTGGACCAGATAGCCGCTGTCTTTGGTGACCGCGCCTATGTCGAGCTGCAGCGCGATGGGCGCGACAATCAGCAGACGCAGGAGGCGATGCTGCTCGGCCTCGCCTATGCGCGCGATATGCGCATTGTTGCGACTGCCGAGCCCTTCTTCCCGAAATCTTCCGATCATGAGGCACATGATGCGCTGCTCGCGATCGCAGCCGGCAGGCTCATGTCGGATGATGAGCGCCGACGCGTGACGCCTCAGCATCATTTTGCCAGCCGCTCAGACATGAAGAAGCGCTTTGCTGATCTGCCGGAAGCGCTGGCTGCGACTGTCGAGATCGCATTGCGTGTCACTTATCGACCGATGGTGCGAAAGCCCATCCTGCCACGCTTCGCTGGGGACGACGTCGCTGCAGAGGCTGCGGAGCTGCGCCGGCAGGCGCGGGAAGGGTTGGCTGAACGTCTTGCCGCGATAGGGGTTGCACCCGGCTTCGATGAGGGCGGCTATCATGACCGGCTAGATTTCGAGCTCGGCGTCATCG
>JBOFIL010000048.1:0-3863 GCA_051650165.1 Allobosea sp. | reverse complement strand
GACTCCGGCATGGATGACACAGCACCGCCCGAAAGCACGATCTGGCCGGGCCGTCGCGCCATGGGCCATGTGCTGATTGCGCTGGGGCCGGCCCCGGCTGCCTGGCTGGCTGCACATGGGTTATCCTTGCGCCAGCGTCTGCGCACCCTCAAGCAGCAGATCAAGCAATAATATTACAGCTGCTTCTCCGCGATCCATCGCGCCAGCAGCAGCCGCTCCTCGCGTGTGATGCCAGTGAGATTGCCCGGCGGCATGGCGTTGGAGGCGACCGCATGGATATAGATCGCTCCGCGCTGACGCATGATTTCCTGCGGCGTTTCCAGTCGCACGCCCTTGGGCGCAATCGCGATTCCGGCCCAGGACGGCTCCTTCGCATGACACATGGCGCAACGCCCGGTGATGACATCGACGACAGGAGCGGGTGCGCCTGCAAGCATAACCTTTGCCGGCTTGTTGTCTGTGGGTTTGAGCCCCAGCCGCTCGCGCCCCAAAGGTGAGGCCGCCATGCTGATCCACAGGGCCAGCCACAGCGCGAGCGCTGCCACGGCCCAGCACCACCAGGCATTGCCCTTGCCTGCATGGCGCTGATTATAAAACACACGGATCACCGCGCCCGCCACCAGCACCAGCGCGACAATCACCCATGAATAAGCACTGGACCACACCATCGGGTAATGGCCGGAGAGCATCAGGAACACGGTGGGAAGGGTAAGGTAATTATTATGCTTGGAGCGGGTCTTGGCGCGCGCACCCAAAGCGGGGTCAGGCGTTTCGCCGGCCATGAGGCTGGCGATGATCTTCTTCTGGCCGGGAATGATGACCATGAACACATTGGCGGACATGATGGTTCCCATCACAGCGCCAATATGGATGAACGCCCCACGCCCGGAGAACACCTGCTGGAAGCCATAGGCCAGCGCGACGATGAACACGAACAGCGCAGCTGACAGCATCGCGTCATTCTTCGCCAAAGATGAGCGGCAAAGGCCATCATAGACCGCCCAGCCCAGAACCAGCGCGCCAACGCCGATGCCAGACGCTTGCCAGGCAGTGAGTGGCATGACCTCGGCATCGATCAGGTAAAGATCAGCGTTGAGATAATAGCTCCAGACCAGCAGGCCGAAGCCGGAGAGCCACGTGGCATAGGCCTGCCATTTATGCCAGATCAGCTCCTTGGGCAGGTGCGGCGGGGCTTGCAGATATTTCTTCACCTCATAGAAGCCGCCGCCATGCACCTCGAAAGCCGCGCCATAAGGCGGCGTGCCACGTGTCGGCTTCAGGGCGGCGTCGAGATGCATGAAGTAGAAGCTTGAGCCGATCCAGGCGATGCCGGCAATGACATGCAGCCAGCGGATGAGCATGCCGCCATACTCGTGCAGGATCGGGTCTATGGGCATTCGGCGCAACTCCGGGCTCCATCACACTCCACGTCATGCTCGCCCTTGTGGCGAGCATCCACGTCTTGCGGATGCTTCAGACAAGACGTGGATGGTCGGGACAAGCCCGACCATGACGTCGGTGAGGTATAGCAAACCGTTGACCAGTTCCGCGCCGGCATCAATAGTCTGCAGGTGTTCGCGAGGGAAAAACAAATGGGCCGCCTCTCCACCCATGTGCTTGATACGGTTGCCGGAGGCCCAGCTTCTGGCGTGCGCATTGTGCTGGAAAGGTTGATGCCCGTTGGTGGGCGGCACCGCATCACAGAGGCCATCACCAATGCCGATGGCCGCACCGACGCGCCGCTGCTTGCCGGCGAAGCGATGCAGGCCGGCAGCTATGAGCTGACCTTCCACATCGGCGAGTATTTCCGTGCGCGTGGCCACAAGCTCTCCGAGCCGCCCTTCCTTGATGTGGTGCCAATCCGGTTCCAGATCGCGGATGCGAATGGCCATTATCATGTGCCGCTGCTGGCGAGCCCGCATGCCTATTCCACCTATCGCGGAAGCTGAGGCATGACGCATATCACCCGCCTCGATCTGGCCTATCCGCGTGATCTCATCGGCTATGGGCGCGATGCGCCTGATCCGAAATGGCCGGGGGCTGCGCGTGTCGCGCTGCAATTCGTGATCAATTACGAGGAGGGGGGTGAGAACTGCCTGCTGCATGGCGATGCGGCTTCAGAGGCGTTCCTCTCCGAGATTGTGGGCGCACAGGCCTGGCCTGGCCAGCGCCACATGAACATGGAATCGATCTATGAATATGGCTCCCGCGCCGGCTTCTGGCGGCTGTGGCGCATGTTCACGGAACGCAAGCTTCCCGTCACCGTCTTCGGCATCGCCAGCGCCATGGCGCGCCACCCGGACGCTGTGGCGGCGATGAACGAGGCTGGCTGGGAGATTGCCAGCCACGGGCTGAAATGGATCGATTATCGCGATGTGCCGGAGGCGGAAGAGCGACATCACATCGCTGAGGCAATCCGCATTCATGAACAAGTGGCGGGGTCACGCCCGCTCGGCTTCTATCAGGGGCGCTGCTCGGAGCAGACCCTGCGCCTCACCATGGAGGAACAGGGCTTTCTCTATTCGGCGGACTCCTACGCCGATGAGCTGCCCTATTGGCTGGAGGGGCCGCATGGCCCGCAGCTCATTGTGCCGTACACGCTCGATGCCAATGACATGCGCTTTGCCACGCCGCAGGGGTTCAACACCGGCGAGCAGTTCTTCGCCTACCTCAAGGACGCCTTCGATGTGCATTATGCGGAAGGGGCGACGCGCCCTTCCATGATGTCCATCGGGCTGCATTGCCGGCTAGCGGGCAGGCCGGGGCGTGCGGCGGCGCTGATGCGCTTCCTCGATTATGTGCAGGGCCACCAGAGCGTGTGGGTCACGACGCGGCTGGACATCGCCCGTCATTGGGCGCGGCACCATCTGCCGAAAGAGGCGCTGAAGCCCTCGCGGATGCCGCGCGCATTGTTCGTGGAGCGCTTTGGCGATGTGTTCGAGCATACGCCCTCCATAGCTGAGGCCGCGCACCGCGCCGGCTTCACGTCGGCTGAGGACAGCGCGGGCGGCCTCCATGCCGCGCTGGAGAGGGCGATGCTGGCGCTTTCGGGCGAGGCAAAGCTGGCGCTGATCCGCGCTCATCCGGATCTTGCCGGCAAGCTCGCGGCGGCTAAATTGCTCACCGGGGATTCCACCTCCGAACAGGCGAGCGCCGGGCTCGACAGGCTGACGGCGGATGATAAATCAAGGTTCATGGTCTTGAACGAGGCCTATGTCGCCCGCTTCGGCTTCCCCTTCATCATGGCTGTGAAGGGCCGCGCGAAGGCCGAGATCATGGAGGCTTTCGTCCGCAGGCTCGATCAGGACATCGACACCGAGTTCAACGAGGCGCTGGCGCAAATCAGCCGCATCGTCAGGTTGAGGCTTGAGGAGCGCTTGAAGCGTTAGCGCGGCTTATTATCGCGGGTTTGTAAAAATAAGTTCATAAGCGCGCTTATTGCTTGCGCTAGCGCGATTAGGCGCGTATGCTTTTAAAATCGATGTGAACTTGAGGACGCTGTTATGCAGTTCGACGCAAATGCCGCAGAAATCGCCGCGCTCGTTAAGCGGCTGCTTGACGACGCGTATGCGCAGGGACGAAAAGACGCTATCGACGCGCTCGTTCGCGCAGCAAATGTTGCAACTGTTCGGGGCGAAGCCGCAACAATCGAGACAAAAAATAAGCCAGAAACCCCATCAAATGAAGAGCTTAAACAATCTGAAAATGACTTCAGTTCCCGTAAGCGTGCGCCGCGAGGCAGCACTGAACGAGTCATTCGTCGCGCTATAACTAACGCACACAGCGCTGGCGTTACCATCAGTGACATCATGAGGGCGCGTGACGACGAACTCGAAATGATGTTGGCCGAATCATCTATTCGC
>JBOFIL010000047.1:0-7306 GCA_051650165.1 Allobosea sp. | reverse complement strand
CGGCAAGCGAGCCCACATTCATGAAGTCATCATACCCGCGCTTGCGCAGCTCTGGCAGCGTCATCTTGCCGATGGTCGCGGCAGTTGCAGCGGAAGAGCCCGAGATGGCAGCGAAGATGCCGCAGCCAAACACGTTGGTGTGCAAGAGCCTGCCCGGCAGGTTCTGCATCCAGGGCGCGAGGCCCTTGAACATGTCCTCCGAGACCTTGGAGCGGAAGAGAACCTCACCCATCCAGATGAACATGGGCAGGGCTGTCAGCGCCCAGGAGCTGTTGGCGCTCCACAGTGTGGTTCCAAGGGCCAGGCCCTGTGAACGGACTGTCAGCAGTTCCATGGCAACGAAACCGACTGCGCCGAGCGCGATGCCGATCCAAAGCCCGCTCACCAGGAAGATGAGCATGAACAGGCCGACGATAATTGATGCTGTAATCGGATCCATGATAATTTCCTCCCGTCAGCTCACTCGTAGCGAGCGACTTCGCCTTCGGCTTGAGTGACTGTCTGGTAGCTTGCGGGTTTGCCCATCGCCACGCGGATGAAATCTTCCACGAGCGCCAGGAAAAGGGCAGCGATGCCCCACAGCATCAGGCTCTGCGGAATCCAGAGCGGGGTCGTGATCAGACCAGTGCCGATCTCATGGAAACGCCATGAGTCATAGACAAAGCGGCCAATCCACCATGTTGCCCAGCCTATCATGACACTGGCCATGCCAAGTGCCAGAAGCTCAACCAAGCGGCGGCCATTGCCGGACAAGCGGTCCAGGATGAGGCCAACGCGGATCTGCTCGCCCAGGCGGTAGGTTGGGGCAAGGCCAAGCAAGGCCGTGCCGACCAGCGCATAGCCGGAGAGATCGTCCGAGCCACGAACCTGTCCGCCGAACTGGCGCAAGGCCACATCCGCCAGAACAATCGCGGCAATGGCGGCAAGGCAGGCAACCGCCATCGCCCCTGTCACCTTGTAAATGAATTCAAACGGGCTTTTCATAAGCGCCCCCCGTGTTGGTGATGAAGGAAAGTTGCGGGTCCGCCCTGTCGGGCCCGTCTGAAAAGGCCGGCCCTGATGAAGGGGCCGGCCAAGTCTGTTCGTGCAGGCTTACTTGCCGACTGCCTTGAGGATGGCTTCACCCTCGGCACCAGCGCGCTTGGCCCACTCTGCGCCCATCGTCTTGCCAATGGTGGCGAGCTCGGCCTTCATGGCGGCTGTTGGCTCAAGAACCTTGATGTTCTTCTCGGCCATGGTCTTCTTGTAGCCGGCGTTCAGGTCTTCCGACATCTTCCAGCCACGGGCCTCAGCAGCAGCTGCCGCATCGGTCAGGGCCTTCTTCACATCAGCCGGGAGCGCATCGAAAGCCGCCTTGTTGGCGACAACAATGTTCTGCGGCAGGAAGGCCTGGGTGTCATAGAAATGGGTCAGGTAATCCCAGGCCTGGCTGTCAACGCCGGTGGCCGAAGATGTGATCATCGCATCCAGCGCGCCAGTGCGGAATGCCTGGGCGATTTCGGGCACCTGGATGGTGACCGGCGAGGCACCGATCAGCTCGGCGAAGCGGGCAGTGGCCGGGTTGAACGAGCGGAACTTCTTGCCCTTCAGGTCTGCCAGGGCATTGATCGGCTCCTTGGTGTAGATGCCCTGCGGCGGCCATGCCACAGAATAGAGCAGCACCAGGCCGGCCTTATCAAGCTGGGCGGCCAGAGTGGTCTTGGCGGCGCCATAGAGCTTGTTGGCTTCGGCGTAGCTGCCGACAAGACCGGGAATGGCATCAAAGCCGAACACCGGGTTCTCGTTCGACAGAACCGACACGAGCATCTCGGCGATCTGCACCTGGCCGGAGGCAACGCCACGGCGCATTTCCGGCATCTTCAGCAGCGAGCCGTTCGAGTGGACGGTGATTGCCAGCTTGCCGGGGGCAGCCTTTTCGACGTCAGCCGCGAACTGGCGGACATTCTGGGTCTGGAACGTGCCATCCGAATAGCCGGTCGGCATATCCCACTTCACCTGCGCGGAGGCCGCGCCGGCTGTCAGAGTGATGGCAGCAGCCATCATGAGTGTCTTCATGAGCTTCATAGCCCGTTCTCCTCACCTGTTTCACGCAAGGATTGCTTGCGCCTACAACCCCCGCTGACACAATTGACAGCGTGGACCCCTCAAGACCGTCTGCGCCCTTACAGTGCTGCCAGACGGCTGTTCCTGACATCCGTCACCAACATGCAACCAGGTGCATGTGTGATGGCAAATTCAGGTTTTACCGATGCAATCACGGCCTGGGGCGTGACGCCACAGGCCCAGAACACCGGAATTTCATCCGCCTCGATCGCGACCGGATCGCCGTAATCGGGCTTCGTGATGTCATTGATGCCGATCAGGGCCGGATCGCCCAGATGCACCGGCGCGCCATGCACAGCCGGAAAACGTGACGTGATCTGGATGGCGCGAATGGCGTCTGCCGCCTTCAACGGGCGCATCGAGACCACGAGCGGACCCTCGAAAGGGCCGGCCTTCATTGTGGGCACAGTGGTGCGATACATCGCAACATTGCTTCCGCACGCGACATGGCGCAGAGGCACGCCATCCTCGATCAGCGCCTCTTCAAATGAGAACGAGCAGCCGATCACGAAAGCGACGAGGTCATCACGCCAGACATCCTTGATCTGTGTGGGCTCCCCTGCCAATTCGCCGTTCCGCCAGACGCGGTAGCGCGGCAGATCGGTGCGCAGGTCGAGATCAAGGCCCAGAGCAGGGATGTGTGGTGAACCAGGCTCGCTGATGCCGATAACAGGGCATGGCTTGGGATTGAGCTGGCAAAAGCGGAGGAAATCACCGGCGATAGCAGCCGGCAGAATCGCAAGATTCCCCTGCACGAGGCCGGGTGCAAGGCCTGCCGTCTGACCATCAAAAAGGCCATGACGTGCGCGCAGCCGTACATCGGCTCCCGTCGCGCTGCCACCGCCCTGAAATGTCTGCGACAGCACCGGCATATCCCCCCGCTTGGTGTCGATGGCTGTCACGCTATCTTCAAAAAACAATTTGTCAACAATTTATCGTCAGGTTACAGTGTGTGAAGTTAAGGCGTCGCACTTTGGATGGCTTGTTGCTGCGATCTGAAACGGTTCAGAAGTCATTTCGCACATGCAAAAAATCATACCGCAGCGCAGCGACGAATGTGTTTCGGAAGGGCTTGAAATAATTTATCGATAATTTATAGATGTTTTCGATAAGTAGTGCCACAGCGGGGGAGCTAACATGGCCGGCAATGCAACGTCATCACAGACCAATTCTTCCCGGACAAACTGGGATTTCTGGATTGATCGCGGTGGCACATTCACAGACGTGATTGGCCGAAGCCCTGACGGCAAACTCTTTGCCCGCAAAATTTTATCAGAAAATCCAGAGGCTTACCGCGATGCTGCGGTTCAAGGCATTCGCGAGCATCTGGGGCTGAAAAGCGGCGAACCGATCCCGACAGGTCTTGTCGGCGAGGTTCGCATGGGCACGACGGTTGCCACCAACGCCCTGCTCGAACGCAAGGGCGAGCGCACCCTGCTGGTGACAACGCGCGGTTTTCATGACGCGCTTCGTATCGGTTATCAGGCGCGTCCAAAGATTTTTGCCAAGGAAATCGTCAAGCCCGAACTGCTTTACGAGCGTGTCATCGAGGTCAATGAGCGCATTCTGGCGGATGGTGTTGTCGAGAAAACGCCAGATCTGGCGCAGGTCCGCGCTGATCTGAAAGCGGCTTTTGAGGATGGTTTCCGTGCTGTCGCCATCGCTTTCATGCACGCCTATCGCTTTCCGGCGCATGAGCAATCCGTTGCGCAGATCGCTCGCGAGATCGGTTTCACGCAGGTGTCCGTGAGCAATGAGGTCTCGCCGCTCGTCAAGCTGGTCGGCCGCGGTGATACGGCCGTGGTCGATGCTTACCTCTCCCCGATCCTGCGCCGCTATGTGAAGCAGGTGTCCGATGAACTCGACATCGAGCGCACCGGCATCCGTCTGATGTTCATGATGTCATCCGGTGGCCTGACCGCTGCCGAGTTGTTCCAGGGCAAGGATGCGATCCTGTCCGGCCCTGCCGGCGGCGTGGTTGGCCTTGCAGAGACAGGCCGTGAATCCGGTTTTGGCCAGGTCATCGGCTTCGACATGGGCGGCACCTCGACGGACGTCGCTCATTTCGATGGCGAATATGAGCGCGCTTTCGAGACCGAAGTGGCCGGCGTGCGCATGCGTGCGCCCATGATGCTGATCCACACGGTTGCTGCGGGCGGCGGCTCGATCCTGCATTATGATGGCTCGCGTTTCCGCGTTGGTCCCGACTCGGCTGGCGCAAATCCCGGCCCCGCAGCCTATCGCCGCGGCGGGCCGCTGGCTGTCACCGACGCCAACGTCATGCTGGGCAAGCTATCGCCCGCATTCTTCCCGGCCATCTTTGGCCTGAACCGCGACCAGAAGCTCGATTATGATACGGTTCGTGCCAAGTTCGAGACGATGGCGCGCGAGGTCGGTGATGGCCGCACGCCGGAGCAGGTGGCTGACGGCTTCATCCAGATTGCCGTTGCCAGCATGTCCGAGGCGATCAAGAAAATCTCGGTGCAGCGTGGCTATGACATCACGCGCTATGCGCTGAACTCGTTCGGTGGTGCTGGCGGGCAGCACGCCTGCCTTGTCGCCGATGCGCTGGGCATGACGACCGTGCTCATTCACCCCTTCTCGGGCCTGCTTTCCGCCTATGGCATGGGCCTGGCCGAGGTGCGCTCGCAGCGCCAGCGCTCGCTTGATGCGCCGGTGGATGCCAAGGCGTTGCAGGCGATCAACGATGCGGCACTCCCGCTTGTCGCCGAAACGCGGGATGAGGTTGCCTCGCAAGGTGTCGCGGTCAAGGACATCGCCATTCATGTGCGCGCTCATATCCGTTATTCAGGAACAGACACGACGCTGGTCGTTACAAGCGCCGCAAGCGCCGAGATGATCGCGGCGTTCGAAGATGCCCACCGCCGCCGCTTCGGCTTTATCGACAAGACGAAAACCCTGGTCGTCGAGGCGATCGAGGTCGAAGCGGTCGGCGGTGGCGCGCGTTTTGACAGCCATGCGGTTGCTGAAGCCGCGGCTGGCGAGCCTGTTGCCAAGCCCATGCGCTTCTTCAGCCAGGGCGCCTGGCACGAGGCCAAGGCAGTCATGCGTGGTGATATTCACCCCGGCCACAAGGTCAGCGGCCCCGCCATCATCGTGGAGCCAAACCAGACCGTGGTGATCGAGGATGGTTGGCAGGCAATGCTCACGGGCAAGGACTCGCTGGTGCTCAAGCGCATCAAGGCGCTGCCGGCCCGCACGGCGCTCGGCACCAAGGCCGATCCGGTCATGCTGGAGATTTTCAACAATCTCTTCATGTCCATCGCCGAGCAAATGGGCATGACGCTGCAGAACACCGCCTATTCGGTGAACATCAAGGAGCGGCTGGATTTCTCCTGCGCCGTCTTTGATGCCAATGGCAGCCTTGTTGCCAATGCCCCGCACATCCCTGTGCATCTGGGCTCCATGGACAAGTCCGTCGCGACGGTCATTGCCAATAACAAGGTGATCAAGCCGGGCGACGTCTTTGCTCTGAACGCGCCCTACAATGGCGGCACGCATTTGCCGGACATCACGGTGTGCACGCCGGTGTTCGGGCCGGATGGCAAGAACATCCAGTTCTGGGTCGCCAGCCGTGGCCACCATGCCGATATTGGCGGTGTCGCGCCGGGTTCCATGTCGCCGCTGGCCACCCATATCGATGAGGAAGGCGTCTATATCGACAATTTCAAGCTCGTCGATGAAGGCCGCTTCCGCGAGAAGGAGCTGGTAGAGCTGCTCACAGGCGCGCGTTATCCTGTGCGCAATGTCGTGCAGAATGTCGCCGATCTGAAGGCGCAGATCGCCGCCAACGAGATGGGCCTCACGGCGCTCAAGAAGATGATCACCCAGTTCGGCATCGATGTCGTGCAGGCCTATATGGGCCATGTGCAGGACAATGCAGCCGAGAGCGTGCGCCGCCTTCTGGAGCATCTTGCCGATTGCGAGTTCGATTATCCGATCGATCAAGGCTCGCACATCAAGGTCAAGATCACCGTCGACAAGAAGAAGCGCGAAGCGACCGTCGATTTCACCGGCACATCCGAGCAGCGCCCGGACAACTTCAACGCGCCGGAGCCAATCACGCGTGCGGCTGTGCTCTATGTCTTCCGTGTGATGGTGGATGATGAAATCCCGATCAATGCGGGTTGCCTGCGTCCAATCAAGGTGATCGTGCCGGAAGGCACCATGCTCGCGCCGCGCTATCCGGCGGCGGTGGTGGCCGGCAATGTCGAGGTCAGCCAGGCGGTGACGAACTGCCTGTTCGGGGCGCTGGGCGCTCTCGGCTCCTCGCAGGGCACCATGAACAACCTGACCTTCGGCAACAATGTCTATCAGTATTACGAGACGATCTGCTCCGGCTCGCCAGCAGGCCCCGGCTTCCATGGCACGGGCGGCGTGCATGTCCACATGACCAACTCGCGTCTGACGGACCCGGAAATCCTGGAGCTGCGCTTCCCGGTGGTGCTGGAGGATTTCCACATCCGCGAAGGATCAGGCGGCAAGGGCCAGTTCAACTCCGGTGATGGCACCAGCCGCACCATCCGCTTCCGCGAGACCATGGATTGCGCCATTCTCGCCTCTCACCGCAAGGTTCGCCCATTCGGCGTCAATGGCGGCGAGCCCGGCGAATGCGGCAAGACTCTGGTGCGGCGCAACTCCGGCGTCACGCAGGAGCTGAAACCTTGCGACCAGACGGTGCTTGAGGCCGGCGAGGCCGTGACCGTGATTACCCCGACAGGCGGTGGCTACGGCAAGGCGTGAAGCGCTTCTGCAAAACATGACCTGATTTGAAGGAGGCCTGCCGCCGCGATTCCGAAAGGGGTTGCGGCGGTTTCCTTTCAGCGACGGACGGCGAAAGGGTCTGTCTCGGGCGTGATCAGGGTGCCTTGCGCCGGATCAGCGCCGAACACATCCGAGCCTGGCCGATCAAGCACGCCCTGTCCTTCAATATCGCCGATGATCACCTCATCGCGCAGATAGCTCGAACCCGGCAGCATCAGCGGCCCGCCGGCAGGGCCATTTGCAGGCACGTTGGCAACACGCGGGGCTTCATCCAATGACCGGCCTTGCGGACCCTGCGTCCAGCCCGGCGGCAGGCTGCGGCCTGGAATGGGCGTCATCGGGCCAGCGGCGATGGCGGGTCTGGCCGTGTCTGTGATCGCATAGGCCTGGCCAGACGCGGCGGGTGGCATCCCGCCCC
>JBOFIL010000046.1:0-1727 GCA_051650165.1 Allobosea sp. | reverse complement strand
TGAGGCGATGAGAATTTGCGCCTTGACGATGTCGAGATCCGTCACGACCTCGGTGACGGTGTGCTCGACCTGGATGCGCGGATTGACCTCGATGAAGTAGAACTCATTCGTCTCGACATCCATCAGGAACTCAACCGTGCCGGCGTTCACGTAATTGGCCGCGCGGCCAATCCTGAGTGCTGCTTCGCAAAGTGATTGGCGCTGCGTGTCATCGAGGTAGGGCGCAGGCGCGCGCTCGATGACCTTTTGATTGCGGCGCTGGATCGAGCAATCGCGCTCATACAAATGCACCAGTGCGCCATGATGATCACCGATCAGCTGCACCTCGACATGGCGGGCGCGGCGCACCAGCTTTTCGAGATAGACCTCGTCTTTCCCGAAGGCAGAGAGCGACTCGCGCCTTGCCTGGGTGACCTTTTCCAGCAGCTCGCCCTCATCCTCAATGGTGCGCATGCCGCGTCCGCCGCCGCCCCAGCTCGCCTTGAGCATGATGGGGTAGCCCACTTCTGCTGCGAGGCGCTTCACCTCCTCATTCTCATCCGGCAAGGGCGGGCTAGCCGGCATGACCTGAACCCCTGCCGACACAGCCAGATTGCGGGCGGCGACCTTGTTGCCCAGCAGGCGCATGGTGCTGGCGGAAGGGCCGATGAAGGTGATGCCAGCCTTGGCGCAGCCTTCTGCGAACTCCGGGCTCTCGGAGAGGAAGCCATAGCCCGGGTGGATGGCATCGACATCCGCCTCGCGTGCCACGCGCAATATCTCATCGATCGACAGATAGGCCTGAATGGGGCCGAGCGTTGCGCTGAGCGCCGGATTATCCTGCAAATGGCCGATACGATAAGCTTCGTCTGCCTTGAAGCGGTGCAGCGAGAGCTTGTCCTCTTCGGCATAGACCGCGACAGTGGTCAGGCCCAGCTCTGTCGCGGCGCGGAAGACGCGGATCGCAATCTCCGAGCGGTTCGCCACCATGATCTTGCGAATGGACCGGAACCCCGGAACCAGTTGAAGTCGACCAGCCATAATGCCCTCGCGCGTCTCGTCGCCGGGGGCAGGCAGACATGGTCCGTCTGTTGCAACTCATTGTTTCAATTGAAACAATTTCACTCGCAACAGGCTGCGGACCGCCCCATCGGGGCTAGCCAGTTTTTGAATGGATGTCGAGGCAGCCAAGCGCCTTATGTGCCTATTTTTTAGGCGAAACAGCCGCTGGTTGGTTCGGGTTCGAGGAAAACCCACGAAACACCATGTCTGGCGATGAGGTGTTGTGGCGTGAATGGGTGGTGCGCCCCATCCAGACATCGGTGGCGCGGCCCTTGCCGAAGCTCATGATCGGCTCTTCGCGCCAGCCCTTCGCGCCGGGCTCACGCAGCGCGATGCGTGCCACATCATTGTTGAACTCGGTGATGTACATGGAGCGCATCTGGGCAAAGCCCTTGCCGCCGCTCACCGGCTTGTCGAGCGTCGCATCCAGCACCATGCGGTTTTCATCGACGCTTTCGAGCTTGAGCACGCCCTTGTTGCCATCCTTGAAGTGCATCGTGAAGGAGAGTGTTTTCGGATCAAACTCGATCTCGCGGATGTTCACCACGGGCCGGCCATCCTGCTCGATGGGACCGAACAGAAAGGATGAGCCATAGGCGGTCTGGCGCAGATGATCGGGCGGCAGGGGCCGCGCGCGCCAGTAGCCATCCTGCGGATACACCACGAGGATTTCATCGGACTTGTCC
>JBOFIL010000045.1:0-1654 GCA_051650165.1 Allobosea sp. | reverse complement strand
CCGCTCTCGGTCTTCATCATCGCCAAGGATGAGGCAGACCGCATTGGCCGCACCATCGCGGCTGTGCGAGGCCTAAGTGATGACATCGTGGTTGTGGACTCCGGCTCGCTGGATGGCACGCAATCCATTGCTCAGCAGCATGGCGCGAGGGTCATTCATCATGATTGGCCGGGCTATGGCCCGCAAAAGCGCTTCGCCGAGGACCAGTGCCGCCACAACTGGGTGCTGAACATCGATGCTGATGAGGTGATTCCGGCTAATCTGGCGGCAGAAATCCGCGCGCTTTTCGCAGGCGGCGGCCCGGCGGTTGATGGCTATGAATTACGGATTGCGGAAATCTTTCCGGGCGAAGCTGCACCGACGCGCTTTGCCTATGCGCTCTGCCCTGTGCGCCTCTACCGGCGTGACAAGGGGCGGTATTCAGCCTCTCCTGTGCATGACCGCGTCGACATGACACCTGGCACGCGCATTCAGCGGCTCAAAGGCACTGTGCATCATTTCTCGGTGCGCTCGCTGGGTGACCAACTCGCCAAGCTCAATGCCTATTCTGATGCGCAGGCCGATGATCTCGACAAGCGCGGCGAAACAGTCTCGTTGCTTCGGCTGGTGGCGGAGTTTCCTGCCAATTTCATCAAGGCCTATATTGGCCGCCGGCATGCGCTTCGCGGCACCTATGGCTTCATGACCGCGATGAACTATGCCTTTTATCGTTACCTGCGCGCCGCCAAGCATTGGGAGCGGCGGCTGAGGCGAAAGGGTGGGGAGCAAGGATGAGCACACTTCCCAAGGTGGCCTTGGTGACAGGCGGCGCAAGGCGCATTGGCCGCGCCATTGCCGTGCGACTGGCGGCTGAGGGCTATGCCCTGATCATCCATTGCAATGCTTCGGTGGCGGAGGGCGAGGCGCTGGCGACCACCATCCGTGAGCAGGGGGGCGAGGCGACCGTGATCGCGGCTGATCTGGCCGATCCAGATGCGGTCGCGGGCCTGGGCGAGATGATGGGTGCGGTTTTCGGGCCGGTGACGCTGCTCGTCAACAATGCCTCGATGTTTGCGAGCGATGACCTGCTGGCGCTTGATGTGCCGACATGGAACCGGCAATTCTCGGTCAATATCCGCGCGCCCTCTGTTCTGGCTGGCGCGATGGCGCGGGCATTGCCGCAGGATGCACAAGGCGCGATCATCAACATCATCGATCAGCGCGTCTGGAAGCTGACGCCGGAATATTATTCCTACACGCTCTCGAAAGCGGCGATGTGGGCCGCAACGCAGACCATGGCGCAGCGCCTCGCCCCTCGCATTCGCGTCAATGCGGTGGGTCCGGGGCCGACGCTGGCCAACCATGATGGCGGCGATGCGCTGGCGCGTGAGGCCGCCGGCACGCTGCTGGGCAGCATCGTTGCGCCCGAAGCAGTGGCTGATGCAGTGGCGTATCTGGCGTCTGCCGCCCATGTCACCGGGCAGATGATCGCTGTGGATTCCGGCCAGCATCTGGCGTGGAAAACGCCAGATATTGTGACGTAATTCTAGTGAAGGCGTCTGGTGCGCGTCCCTTCTCTCCGCTTGCGGGGAGAAGGACAGGATGAGGGGGCTTGTGTCAGCCCCAATTTGGAAATTACCCCTCACCCCGACCCTCTCCCCGCCGGCGGGGAGAG
>JBOFIL010000044.1:0-3579 GCA_051650165.1 Allobosea sp. | reverse complement strand
TTCGGCCAACGTGGTTTCAAGCGTGGCGACGAGGGCGGCGCGGTCGCACAATTCGCGCCCGCCGCTGGCCATCTCGTCCTGCCGCAGGCTGCGCTCCAATCTGAGCACCCCGCGCGAGCGGGCGGGTCGGCCATCGCTGCCCGCGAACCAGCGCCCGGTATCCTCAACCCAGACACGCTTGGCATTCAGCGAGAGAACATAGCGGGTGCGATAAGGCACACCATCACCGAGGTCACTCTCGCCCGATTCGACAATGGCATCATAGCGGCTGCGCCCGCTGCCGGGCTCGATCAGCCGCGAAAAGGCGACGCCGCGCTTGAGGCAATCAGCCGGTGCCGCCACCAGCACCTCGCTGACATTCGGCCCCCAGCTGAGCTGATCGGAGGATAAATCCCAGCCATAGACCACCTCGCCGATCGAGGTGAGCACACCGCGAGGGTCGATGGCGTCCCGGTCGGGGTCCATGGAGGCAGACGAAACGGTCACGGCAGGGCATCCTGATGCTGCGCCTCTCCCGGCAGAAGAAGCGCTCAAAGCGGGATTCAGTGTTTCGTAACGATGCAATCCGCGCCGTTAAGGGCCGGTTAACGCTGGTATTCTCCTTGCGACCTGCAGCCTGCAATCACGGCAGGAGGCACGGCATGTCACAGGCTGATACGCAAAAGACACAAAATGGCGAAAGCCGTGCGCTTGTCGTCATCACCACACGCGATGAGGCCAGCCGCACATCGCCTGCTCGCAAGCCCAACGCCGCTTTTCTCGCGCAAATCATGGCCAGCAAGGCGCATATGGGCGAGTTCCGCCGCTATCGCCGCAGCGAGCCTAGCGTAGCCGCAGCCCGCTACAACGCCGCCGCCGCGCTGATCGACGGCCCCAAGGGACTTCGCCTCAACGCCTGACGCGGCAAGCAGTGCGAAAACGCAAAAAGCCGGCCTTCAAAGGCCGGCTTTGCGATTCTGTCAGCAGGGCAAATGCCCTGACAGCGCTGATTATTCAGCAGTCTTGCTCTTCAGGATCTGGCGACCGCGATACATGCCAGACTTCAGATCGACATGGTGCGGGCGGCGCAGCTCGCCTGAGGTCTTGTCCTCGACATAGGTCGGGGCCTTCAGCGCATCGGCCGAGCGGCGCATGCCGCGACGCGAGGGTGAGGTTTTCCGCTTGGGAACTGCCATGGAACCAACTCCGGTAAAAAATCCAGCATTGCGTCGCGCTTGCCGCGCCGCCTGCCGGATACGTGATCTCGATAGGATGCGCCCGCATAACCGATGATGCAGCCAATTGCTAGGGGGCAATTGCAATGCAGCATCAGGTTTTCGCAACCGTCAGCCGTTCAGCCACGCGGCATGCACTCTGCCAGCACCCCAAGCCTGCCCATGCGCTGGGCGATCCGCCGCGACGCGCCATTGCCAAAACGCGGGTCAGCCAGACGCGGATTGGGCAGCGCCGCTGCCAGCCTTGCCGCCTCCGCTGCATTCAGGCCAGAGGCCGATTTATCGAAAAAGCGCCGTGCCGCAGCCTCGGCGCCAAACACGCCGTCACCCCATTCGGCAACATTGAGATAGACCTCCATGACCCGGCGCTTCGACCAGACAAGATCAACCATCAGAGCCATCGGTATTTCCAGCGCCTTGCGGAAATACGAGCGGCCCGGCCAGAGATAGAGGTTCTTCACCACCTGCATCGTGATGGTGGATGCCCCTCGCGAGGGTCCGTCCTCATCATTGAGCACTTCGCGTAGCGCTCCGAAATCCACCCCCCAATGCTGGCAGAAACGTTGATCTTCCGAGGCAATAACCGCCCGCGCCAGCTCTGGAGACATGGCTGCGAGCGGCACCCAGCGCCGCTCGACATTCTGGCCAGTGAGGCCGCGCCCGAGCATCAATGTGGAGCTGGGCGCGATCACGACATGCGCGATGACCAGAGCCAGCCAGATCAGGCCAAGCGCAACAAGGCCCGCCAACGCAAAGCGCAGCAGTCGCATCATGCCCCCGGGCTTCACCTTGCGCGTTCCATGACCTAAGCCTTGCGCCTATACCTTGGTTTCGTTCCACAGCCTCGCGACAAGACGTCGTGAAGGCAAGCCTTGTGATTTCAAACCTTGTTCCCATACGCCCTATTCCCGCGCTCCTTGCTTGTTACGGATGATCATGACCGACAGCGCCTTCCACGAAAGCCTTGCCAGCACTGCCGCCGCCGTGGAGGCAAGGCTTGCTGCCCTGCTCGGCAGCGCTGTGCAAACCGGCGAGATTGCGCGCCCGGAACGCCTAATGGCGGCGATGCGCCATGGCGCGCTGGATGGCGGCAAGCGGCTACGCCCTTTCCTCAGCGTGGCGGCGGCGGAGGCCTGCGGAGCCAGTCAATCAGCGCTGGATACCGGCTGCGCCATCGAACTGATCCATTGCTATTCGCTGATCCATGACGATCTGCCAGCGATGGACAATGATGCCCTGCGGCGCGGTCGGCCCACTGTGCATGTGGCATTTGGCGAGGCGACAGCGATTCTTGCCGGCGATGCGCTGCTCACCCTCGGCTTTGAGCTGATGGCCGCGCCCTCCACTCATCCCGATGCCGCGACGCGGGCAAACCTTGTGCTATTGCTGGCGCAAGGCGCAGGACTTGGCGGCATGGTGGGCGGGCAGATGCTCGATCTGGCGGCGGAAGGACGCTTTGGCGATGGCAAGCCCCTGCCTCTCGATGCCGCCAGCATTCGCCAGTTGCAGGCGATGAAAACAGGCGCACTTCTGAAGGCCGCCGTGCTGGCTGGTGGGCTGGTGGCGGGTGCGGAAAAAACGAAAATGGCGGCTTTGGCAACGTATGGCGGGCATCTGGGCGCAGCCTTCCAGATCGCCGATGATATTCTTGATGTCGAAGCCTCGCCTGAACAGCTCGGCAAGGCCACCGCCAAGGATGCTGCGCTCGGCAAGGGCACACTGGTGACGCTATTGGGACTGGACGCGGCCAGGCAGGAGCGAGACCGGCTGGCTGAAGCCGCCATCGCGGCACTGGCAGGCTTGGGCCCAAGGGCTGATTTGCTGCGCTCAGCCGCGCGCTTTGCGGCAGAGCGCAAAAGCTGATCCCCGCATGCGGAGCCTACACCGTCACCTGCGTGCCGACCTCGACAACGCGCCCGGTCGGAATCTGGAAGAAGTTGGTCGCGTCACTGGCATTTTTGGCGAGTGCGATGAACAGCTTGTCCTGCCAGATCGGCATGCCCGATTGCGCGGCTGGTTTGATCGACCGGCGCGACAGGAAGAACGAGGTCGACATGATGTCGAACTTGAAGCCCTGCTTGCGCAAGAGGGCGAGGCCCTTCGGCACGTTCGGGCTCTCCATGTAGCCGAACTGCAACTCAACAAGCACGAAGCCGTCGGCCAGCGGCGAAATCTTCACGCGGTCCGCATCCTCGACGCGTGGCATATCGGTTGAGCGCACGGTGAGGATCGCATTCTTCTCATGCAACACCTTGTTGTGCTTGAGGTTGTGCAGCAGCGCGGCGGGCGCGGTCTCAGGGTCGCCCGTGAGGAACACAGCCGTGCCCTTGACCTTGTGCGGCGGGCTCTTGGCGAGGATCTCGAC
>JBOFIL010000043.1:0-2857 GCA_051650165.1 Allobosea sp. | reverse complement strand
GATACAGCGCGCCCCCGTTTCAGGCCTGAGCCGGGTCGCCCTTCACCTTCATCAGGTCGAAGCGCGGGCCATAGGGCGTTTCGCGCCGGCGGGTAATGATGCGCTCATCGGCGCCAATGATGCCGACGCTCTCATCCCGGTCCGGCAGGATGAAGGTGGCGGAGCGGTTGTGGAAAATGATGACATGCTTGCCATTTTCGGTGGCGAGCTGGGCCCAGCGCTTGAACTGGCTGTAATAAGGCTCGGCCTTCCAGGCGTTTGGCGAGCCGGGATCGACCTGCGCAAACAGGAAATGCGTGACATGGTCGATTGTCAGCACGAATTTGCTGCGCTCCGGCTTCCATTCCGGCCCAAGCCAGCTTTCGGTCATCCAGGCGCAATGGAAGGCGCGGCAATGCTGCGGCCTTGTTTCATGGATGCCGCAGCCGCGCCCCGGTGTGCAATGCTGGCACCATTTGCCCATCGACTTATTCAGCGAGGGCACATCAAACACCTTGCAGCACAGCGTGCATGTGCCGCAATCGCGCCCCGGCGCGGGCTTGGCAATCTGCATCGCAGGGTCGAGATGGGCGCTGGAGGCTGGGCTATCTGGTGTCATAGCGGCTGTTTAGATCAAAGCGCTGCCAAGGGGAACCATTCCATATCGTAAACGGGCGTCTTGCAAAACTGGCGTGTAGCTGCTATTTGCCCATCATCGAAATTTTGGCCGAACGACACGGGCCCTCGCCAATTGAAACGGCTTCTACCCGACCTTCTCCCCAGAACATCGATGAACGGTGCGGCGCATGGTGCGTCTGCGCCAATTACTGTATCGTTCCTCGAAAGGACATAACATGCCAACCGGAACCGTGAAATGGTTCAACACCACCAAGGGCTACGGCTTCGTTCAGCCGGACCAGGGTGGCCCCGATGTGTTCGTGCACATCTCTGCCGTTGAGCGTTCGGGCCTGCGCGCCCTGAACGACGGCCAGAAGATCTCCTACGAGATCGTTGCTGACCGCCGCACCGGCAAGTCCTCGGCTGACCAGCTGAAGGTTCTTTGATGTCCGCGGCCTGCGGGCCGCTGGCTTAAACACCGTGACGCCCTGGCCGGAAGCTCCGGTCGGGGCGTTGCTGTTTTCTCTGCAAGGCGCGTTTTTCCAACATTGCGCGCAATGGCATGCTACGCAGCCGGCATTGCTGGCGCGCCCCGAAAGGAACAAACGTGACCAAAGAAGACGTGCTGACATTCGAAGGGCTGGTAACCGAAATCCTGCCGGATGCGCGCTACCGCGTGGAACTCGACAATGGCCATAGCGTCGTTGTCTACACCGCCGGCAAGATGAAGAAATTCCGCATCAAGACGCTGGTCGGGGATCGCGTCATGATCGAGATGACCCCCTATGATCTCGACAAGGGCCGGTTGATCTTCCGCCAGAAGATCGAGGGTGGCCCGGGCCGTCCGCCTGCGCGCGGCCAGCGCCCGCCAGTGCGACGGAAATAACCGCCTTGATTTGCGGTGAGCCGGCGCTAGCCCTAAAAGGCGCGGGCGTTCACAGGCTTCCGCTACACCATGTCTCATAACAGCTTCGGCCATCTTTTCCGCTTCACCACCTTCGGCGAGAGCCATGGCCCCGCCATTGGCTGCGTAGTGGATGGCTGCCCGCCCATGGTGCCGCTGACGGCGGAGGATATTCAAGCGGAGCTTGAGCGCCGCCGCCCCGGCCAGTCGCGCTTCACCACACAGCGGCGCGAGCCGGACGAGGTCAAAATTCTCTCCGGCGTGATGATCGACGAAGCGAGCGGCCGCCAGGTCACCACCGGCACCTCCATCGGCCTGCTGATCGAGAATGTCGACCAGCGCTCCAAGGACTATTCCGACATCAAGGACAAATACCGCCCCGGCCATGCCGATTATGTCTATGATGTGAAATACGGCATCCGCGATTATCGCGGCGGCGGGCGCTCTTCGGCGCGCGAGACGGCGATGCGCGTTGCGGCAGGCGCAATTGCCCGGAAAGCGCTGGAGCATATCCTCGGCAGCATCACCATTCGCGGCGCTCTGGTGCAGATGGGCCCGCACCAGATTGACCGAGCCAACTGGGATTGGGCTGAGGTCGAGCGCAACCCGTTCTTCTGCCCTGATGCCAAGGCCGCAAGCTTCTATGAGGATTATCTCGACGGCATCCGCAAATCCGGCTCATCGATTGGCGCAGTGATCGAGGTGGTGGCCGAGGGCATTCCCGCCGGGCTTGGCGCGCCGATCTATGGCAAGCTGGACTCGGATATTGCCAGCGCCTTCATGTCGATCAACGCCGTGAAGGGCGTCGAGATCGGTGATGGCTTTGCCTCCGCCGCGCTCACCGGCGAGGACAATGCCGATGAGATGCGCATGGGCAATGACGGCAAGCCGCTCTTCCTCGCCAACCATGCCGGCGGCATTCTGGGCGGCATCTCCACCGGCCAGCCCATCGTGGCGCGCTTCGTGGTGAAGCCCACCTCGTCGATCCTGAAACCGCGCCTCACCGTCACGCGTCAGGGCGCCGAGGCCGACATCATCACCAAGGGCCGGCATGATCCCTGCGTTGGTATTCGCGCCGTGCCTGTGGGCGAGGCGATGATGGCGCTGGTGCTCGCCGACCATCTCCTGCGCCATCGTGGGCAGGTGGGAGAGAGTGCGGTGTGGCCGTTTGGGGTGTGAGAGGTTTTTGTGAGCGCTGCCGAGGAGCAGCGTACGGGCTGGCTTGAAAATGGGGCGCTACGCGAAGGGGAACGGTGCATAATCCAACGATCATGCTACGCCGAATCGCTTCACTTAAAGGGCATTATGCGAAGGGGGAATGGCAGTTGGTGAATTTATACCTGTCCTAGTATTCCC
>JBOFIL010000042.1:0-6027 GCA_051650165.1 Allobosea sp. | reverse complement strand
CACTGCCGTCACGACCGTTGTCGGCACCGACCCTGATCCGGGCGCAACACTGACCTATTCGATCACTGGCGGGTTGGACTCAGCCAAGTTCACCATCAATGCCAGCACGGGCGCGCTGTCGTTCGTCACAGCGCCGGATTTCGATGTGGCTGGCGATGCCGGCGGCAACAATGTCTATGATGTGCAGGTGACCGTCAGCGATGGCACCTATACCGACACGCAGGACATCGCCGTCACCCTCACCAACCAGAACGAAGCCCCCACCATCACCTCGAATGCCGGCGGGCCCACAGCCGCCATCTCGATGGCTGAGAATGGCACGGCGGTCACCACCGTGACGGCGACCGATCTCGATGCTGGCGCGGTGCAATTCTATTCGATTGTCGGTGGCGATGACTCAATCAAGTTCACCATCAATGCCATCACAGGCCAGCTCAGCTTCATTGCTGCGCCGAATTTCGATGGTCCGGGCGACAAGAACGGTGACAACATCTACGACGTGACCGTGCGCGTCAGCGACGGTCTTGGTGGCACGGATGACCAGGCCATCGCTGTCACGGTGACCGATGTCAACGAGGCCCCGGTGATCACCTCGAATGGCGGGGGGACGACGGCAATAAGCAACTACGGTGAAAGTGGCTTGTCACCTGTCACCATTGTGACCGCGACCGATCCAGATGCCTCGACGACGTTGACTTACAGCATCATCGGCGGGGCGGACTCAGGCAAATTCACTGTCAATGCCAGCACTGGCGCACTGTCTTTTATCACAGCGCCCAATTTTGAAGTTAAGGCAGATGCAGGCGCTGACAACATCTATGACGTGACAGTACGTGTCAGCGACGGCACCAATTTCGATGATCAGGCTATTGCAGTGACTGTTACCAACGTGAACGAGGCACCCGTCATCACCTCGAATGCCGGCGGGTCCACGGCCTCCATCTCGATCGCCGAGAATGGCACGGCGGTCACCACTGTGACGGCCACCGACGTCGATGCTGGGGCAACTCAGACTTACAGCATTGTCGGCGGTGCGGACTCAGGCAAATTCACCATCAATGCATTGACGGGCCAGCTCAGCTTCATCGCTGCGCCGAATTTCGATGTGGCGGGCGATGCTGGTGCGAACAATGTGTACGATGTGACCGTGCGCGTCAGTGACGGGCTTGGCGCCACGGATGATCAGGCCATTGCTGTCACCATCACCAACCTCAACGACAATCCCCCGGTCATCAGCTCGAATGGTGGCGGGGCATCCGCCAGCGTAAACCTTGCAGAGGGCACGTCTGCGGTGACCACCGTGACGTCAACCGATGGCGACCCTGGCGCATCCAAGACGTTTTCGATCATCGGCGGCGCTGACTCAGCTAAGTTCACGATCAACGCCAGCACAGGCGCGCTCTCCTTCATCAGCGCGCCCAATTTCGAATCCAAGGCGGATGTCGGGGCAGATAATGTCTATGACGTAACTGTGCAGGTCTCCGACGGGACCTTCACCGACAGCCAGACGATCGCAGTCACCGTCACCGATGTGAACGAAGCTCCGATCATCTCCAGCAATGGCGGCGGGGCGCTTGCCATCATCGGCGTCAGCGAGAATGCCACATCTGTCACAACTGTGGTGGCCTCCGATCCTGAAGCGGGTGTTGTCACCTATTCGATTTCCGGCGGTGCGGACGCTGCCAAATTCTCCATCAACGCCAGCACAGGCGTGCTCCAATTCATCTCAGCGCCTGATTTCGATGTGCCGGGAGACGCCGGCGGCGACAATGTCTATGATGTCATTGTCAGCGCAAGCGATGGTGTCAGCGCCGATACGCAAAACATCTCGGTTGCCGTCTCGAACGTCAATGACATCGCTCCGACAATCACATCGAATGGCGGGGGTCTGGCAGCAAATATTATCATCGCAGAAAATGGCACCGCCGTCACAACTGTTGCCGCCGTTGATGCCGATCCAGGCTCGTCACTGACATATTCCATCAGTGGCGGCGCTGACGCGGCTCTGTTCACCATCAATGCGTCCAGCGGCGTACTCACCTTCACTTCGGCTCCTGATTTCGATAATCCGCTCGATACGGTCAAGGGTGACAATGTCTATGACCTAACCGTGAAGGTCTCGGATGGCACGCTATCCGATACGCAGGATCTCTATGTCGTCGTGACAGATGTTGTGGGCTCAACCATCAACGGCACGCCGGTAGGCGAAACCCTGACAGGAACCACTGAGAACGACACGATCAACGGCCTGGCTGGCAATGACATCATCTATGGCCTTGCCGCAGGTGATCAGATCAACGGCGGTGATGGTGATGACACTCTCTATGGCCAGACCGGAAACGATACGATCAATGGCGGCAACAACAATGATGTGATCTGGGGCGATCAGAATCTCGCCTCCAACGGCTCATTCGAGCAATATACCGGCGGAACATCGTATCCGTGGGGGCAGGCAGGTGTGCAATTCACCGGCTGGACGATCGAGACCGGCACAGGCGAATTCCTTAACGTCAACTCCACGGAGATGGCCCAGGATGGGCTCGGCTGCGTCGATATGGATGGCGTCAACGACAATGTGACACTCTCGCAGACCGTCACTGGCCTCACCAATGGCACCTCCTACACGCTCTCCTTCGATGTGAAGAATGCATCCGCCGGCAATGGCGTGAACGTCTATTGGGGCGGGCAGTTGATCTCGGCGGTCAATTCAGGTGGTCCGGGCTGGCAGCAGTTTCAAATCACCATTGTGGCTGGCTCGGGGGATGGCACAAACAAGCTGACGTTTGAGGGCACCGGCCCCGAGGATTCAAGCGGGGCACAGCTCGACAACGTCACAGTCACCAATGGGCCCCATGGCAATGATACGCTGATCGGCGGGAGCGGCGATGACGTCCTGCATGGCGGCGGTGGCAATGACATCCTGCAGGGCGGCAGCGGCGACGACACGCTGAATGGCGGCCAGGGCATTGATACGGCTGATTACAGTGACCAGAGCGCCAATCTGACCATCAATCTGGGAAATCAGGGCCAATCCCAGAACACAGGCGCGGGCAATGACATACTGGCCGGCATCGAGAATGTGATCGGTGGATCGGGCGATGACACACTCACAGGCGATGGTGGCAACAATTACATCGATTCCAGACTGGGCAATGATACGATTATCGCCGGCGGTGGTAACGACAACATCGTCACAGGCGGCGGCAATGACAATGTTGATGCCGGCGCGGGCGATGACCAGATATTCATTGATTTTGCGGCCTTGCAAGACCTGGCCACAAACATCAACGGCGGATCACAGTTCGACTCGGTCACGGTTTCTGGACCCGGCTCTGTGACGGTTGCCGATATTGTCGGCGCAGTCAGCAATATCGAGGTGTTGAATTTCGAAGCTGCTGGTGTCGTGGCGAATTTCAGCAACACCACCTCGGCGCAGATCACCAGCATCTTGAATGTGAGCGGCCCCGGCAATCAACTCAGCATCTACATGGATGGCAATGACACATTTTCGGTCGCAGCCGGCCAGCACTTCACACAGGCTGGCAATCTCTACACGTTCTTCAGTGATGCCGGGCTGACCAACGAGATCGCACGCGTCAGTATCGTCTGAATACGCGTTTACTGACGCATGGCCTCATCGCGAATGCGCTGGATCGGCTTGACGAGGTAGCCGAGCACCGTGTGGCGGCCCGAGATGATGTCCACCTGCGCCATCATGCCGGGGATGATCGGGCGGCTTGGGCCCAGGCTGGTGGCGTCGGCTTCGAGGCGCACGCGGAAATAGGGCTCGCCCTTGTCATCTGCGAGCGCATCGGCCGAGATGTCGACCACCTTGCCCTTCAGCCCGCCATAGAGCGCGAAATCATAGGCCGAGACCTTCACAACGGCAGGCAGCCCCGGCCAGACCTGGCCGCGATCCTGCGGGTTGATCCGCGCTTCCACCACAACCGAGGCTTCCGCCGGCACCAGCTGCGCGAGAGGTTCGCCGGATTTGGCCACGCCGCCCACCGTATCAAGGAAGAGCTTGTTGACGATGCCGGCCATGGGCGCGACCACATCCGAGCGGCGGGAGCGATCCTGCATCGCACCGACTGTCTCTTCGAGTTTGGCGATCTGCACTGCTGCCTCGCGGCTCTCCTTGCCGGCCTCGGCGCGGAAGCGCAGCTGCGTTTCCTCGCGGCGACGGGAGAGTTCGTTCACAGCCGCCTCAAGGCGCGGAATGTCATGGGTCATGGCCGAGAGCTTGGCCTCGACCTGTTGCAAGCCACGCTCGTTTTCGAGCAATTCATTGTTCGAGACAGCGCCCATCTTCTGCAGGCGGCGCAAGCTCTGCACCCGTTGCAGCACGATTTCGCGCTCGCGCTGCGTGCTGGTCCAGCGGGTGCGCATTTCGGCGAGTTCCAGATCCTTCTGGCGATATTGCTCATCGACCACGGAGAGCTGCGCGTTCAGCCCATCCTGCCGGGCGCGGAAGAGCTGGCGCTCCTGCACGGCGATTTGGGGGATCAGGGTCAGCATGCTGGCTGGCGGATCAAACTCGCGCGCGCCTTCTGCCTCGGCTTCAAGGCGCAGGCGCATCAGGCGTTTGGCTGCCAGATCAAGCGCATTCTGCTGATGCTCGGCGCGCGAGAAGCTGTTGTCGATGCGCATGATCACCTGCCCGGCATCGACGCGCTGGCCTTCCTTCACCAGAATATCGGCGATGATGCCACCTTCCAGATGCTGCACCATCTGGTTCTTGGTTTGTGGCACGATGCGGCCAGACCCGCGGGTCACCTTGTCGAGCGAGGTCAGCGCCGCCCAAGCCAGGCAAAGCGCGACGCCCGCGCCGGCGGCATAGACCATGTGCTTCTGCGCGCGGGTTGCGATCAGATCGCAGCGGCGCGGATATTTGAAGCCGGGTGTGTTGGCTGAAGCGGGCAGGCGAGGGCTCATGGGGCGAATGCTGTCCGGCTTGGCGATAAGGAAAAAGGTTGGATTTCAGCATCCCAGACAAGTCTTTACGGCCTGTTAAGCATAATCACCCTCAGATCACGCGCGGCAAGCGCAAGATCAGCGGCACAGGGCGAGCAATGACGTCTTCAAGAGGTGATGGGTTGCAAGGCAGCGCACATGCGCTTTCGCGCCTTGCGCATCGCTTCGGCGAGAGCCAGCCCAATGCTGCGCCGAACACAGCGCCCACCCCACGCTTTGCCGCGCAGCATTCCCATCTTGGGCCTGACAGCCATCCTTTCGCAGATCTTGCCCGGCTTGCGGCGTTGCTTGCAGGCGGTACTGTGCCTGCTGATGATCCGGCATTCGCCCAAGCGCCTGCCCCCGGCCCCGCCGCGGTGGCGCTTGAGGCCAGCAAGCACGGGCTGGATGCCGTGTGCGAGGCGCGCGCCATTGCCTCGCTTCAGCCATCAGACGCGCCGCTTGTCGTGCTGTTAGCTGGCGGTGGCAGCAGGCTCGTCATCGCGGTTGATCAGGAGGAGGGCGACCCCTTCGCGGTGTTGGCCACCAGCATTGGCGAGGTGCGGGTCGATCTGCCGGCGCTGGCCGCCGTCTCGAATGGCTCGGTCTTCCGCCTCAGGATGCGTGCGCCTGTTGAGACAGGCGTAGAGGAAGGCCTTGCCAGCCAGCAATCTCCACGTGCCTTGCGTCCTCATGTAGGCACAAACGAGGTCCAGGGCAGCGATATTGCCGGATTGCTGATCCATGCGCTGCGCGAGCGCAAGCCGCTGATCATCCAGCTGGTGATCGCCACAGCCATCATCAATCTGTGCGGGCTCGCGCTGCCGCTGTTCTCGATGGCGGTGTTTGACCGCGTCATTCCCCATGCGGCGATGGAAACGCTGTTCGCGCTGGCGTTGGGTGTTGGCCTTGCGCTCGTGCTGGAACTCGCCTTGCGCCATGCGCGGCTGAAGCTTTTCGATGCCGTGGGCCAATCCACCGCGCTCTCAATGCAGGGCCGGCTGGTCGGGCGGCTGTTGTTTGCACGGACATCAGACATTCCCCGCAGCCCCGGAGCGATGATGCACCCGGTGC
>JBOFIL010000041.1:0-3871 GCA_051650165.1 Allobosea sp. | reverse complement strand
AGCGGCGATGGCGGGTCTGGCCGTGTCTGTGATCGCATAGGCCTGGCCAGACGCGGCGGGTGGCATCCCGCCCCGTGCCGAGGCCCAGACGCCGCGATCAGGCTGCGGTGGCGGTAGATCCGTGGGCTCCGGCGAATTGATGCGAGGTTTGCAGATCTGGCGGCCCTTGCCATGGCGGGCCAGATCGACATGGAAATGATCATAGTGGAACATGTCGGCGCCTGGTCCGAGCACGGTCGAGAACAGATCGCAGGCACCCAGGAACACCTCGCGCAGGAAGGCGCGCTCTTCCGGCGCACCGTTCCAGCCGGATTTGATGGTAACCTCGCGGCCATCGGCAGTGCGGAAGGCGAAGATGTCGAGTGCATTGCCATAGGCATGCTCAGAGGTGCGGCGCGTGCCGGAGCCGTTGTTCATCGCGCGGCACGAATACGAGCCCGCCTTGATCTCGACGATCTGGCTGCCGAGCCGCGCCATGGCGGCTTTCTGGACCACGCCATCCAGCCAGCGATCCGTCGTCGGCACGATCGGGCAGGCAAGCGTCGCCGATGACGAGAGCTTGACCCGCCCTTGCGAAAGGGCGCTGACACGCAAGGGCTGCTGCATGCCGCAGGTGCCGGGCCCCTCGATGGGTGTCGAGCGAAAGCTGACATAGGAGGAACTGGCAACCTGACGGCTGGAAAGGCATTGCGATTCTGCCTGATCGCGCCATGCCGCGCGCTGCGCGCGCTCGAACCGGCCGCAGCTGGCCAGCCCGACGCCCATCAGGGTGAGCGCAAGAGCACCAAGCATCAGCTTGACTCTCGCAGGGTTGCTGTGGGTTGCGTGCCGCATGAATGATCAAATGCGACCGTTTCCATGAACGGAAGCTCAACCCGAAAGCCACGGCGGGGCGAAATTCATGGAGGCGGTTAACCATTGATAAACAACGGTATGAACCATCTGTGCCGGAATGGATCAGCTGTGATGGGTTGCCCCCGATCGATCAGCCACCGAAGATAATGAGGTGCATGATCCGCGTGGGCAGCAGGGTAAACGCTCCTGCGATCACCAGCCCGGCTGTCAGCCCGATCATCGCCCATTTATGCCGCCGGATATTGCCTTGACGGCGCGCGATGATGGCGATCGGCAGGCTCACAAGCGCGAGGATCGACAGGAGATGGATCCAGCTGAAGCGACCATGGTTCAGGCCGATGATCCAGAAAGACGATATGGCCGTGACAGTCATGGCAAGGACAAAACCCCAGCCGATCAGGCGGTGGATTAGCCCCTTCACGCCGCCAGCACCCAGCCCGGCGAACTGCGCGAGGGCGAACAGCAATGCCAAAAGTGCAGCGGCGATATGCATCTGCACCACGACCGGCGCGGCAAATAAGGGTGCGAGTGTCATGCCTGCGACCTTTGCACCGGGCCCTGCACTGCGTAAAGAACCGGCTTGGCGACAAGCCTCACGTCAGCAGGAGCAGGGTATCATGGAAGGCAAGGCGAGATTCATATTTCCGGTTCTGATGGCGGGCGTCATGGCGTTGCTGATGACGGCACTGGTCACATTTCTCAATCTTGGACTGCCATCGAATTTCTTGTCCCTGTGGATGAGGGCCTTCGTGATCGCTTGGCCTTGCGCCGCAATGGCGGCTTTCATCGCCATCCCGCTGGCCCGGAGGGCAACGGCTGCCATTATTCGCGTGATTGGTCCGTGATGGCATTGTCTGCAGCCTGACTGTTGCAGCGCAGCGATGATTTTGCTGGCGCTTGGCCGCCGCTCTGCTAGCCTCCTCGTCTCTGAGGCAGACGGGAGATGCGGCCATGTCCATGCCTTTCATGCTGAATCGCGCGGCAATTTGCGCGTCCTTTGCATTCTTGATCGCAGTCGTGATCGGCGCGCTCTAAGCTGAGTGGTTGCGTGTTTTGGAAGCACGATACCTGCGGATGCAGACAGCGCATGCCGTTGGCATCGACCGTTCTGGGCATCAGCTTTCAGGGCATGGCTCGGCGCTGAATGACCATGACATCACATTCAGTACCCGGTCGCACAGGGCAAGGCGTGTCATGCCGCCGCCCTTGATGCAGGCCTGCTCGCCATGGCCGAAGCGTTGACCATTCGCCCAGCAATAGCATTCCGGGTCTGAGGGGCGGATGGATTGAGATAATTCCACCTTGGCTTCGGCCCTGGGCGTCATCTTCTGGCGCTCATGCGCCATGGGCATTGATACAGTGAGGCCCATCAACAGCGGCAAGAAGCCGAGCCTGCGCATAATGGCGCGGCGCGGGCTCTGTTCGGAACGCGGCTTCATGGACATGTCCAGCACTCCTTTTCCAAGGACAGCTTAGCATTCATTTCGCGCACCGGGAACCACATTTCAGATCAGTAAAACAAAAGCGGTTTCAGTGACTTCCTTCATCATGATGATCTGGTGCCTCTTGCAACTCCGGGCCTGATTGCGCATATCTATGCAGTTGGCGCACATCCGATCTGCGCCGGGAGGGAAACATGTCACTTCGTCCGTTTTCATCAGGTCGTCTTGTGAAGGGCAGCCGCCTTGTTGCCGCTGTCGCCATTGCCGCGCTCACGCTCGTGCCAGTCCTGGCTGAGGCCCGCCCGGGTGGCGGCAAGAGCTCGGGTAGCCGTGGCTCCAAGACACATTCCGCCGCGCCGTCGACGAACACAGCGCCCAATGCCGCGCAGCCGATGCAGCGCACTGCCGCTCCTGCACCCGCCGCGGCAACGGCCGCGCCAGCCGCTGGCGCAGCCGCCGCTGCCGCACAGGCCGCAAGGCCGTCCTTCGCGCGCACCATGATGATGGGCCTCGGTGCCGGCCTTCTTGGTGCGGGCCTCTTCGGCCTCCTGAGCGGCTCCGGCCTGTTCGGCGGCCTCTCCGGTCTCGCCTCATTCTTCGGCCTGATCCTTCAGGCCGCATTGATTGCCGGCCTGATCTATCTGGCGGTCCGGTTCTTCCGCCGTCGCTCCGAGCCGCAGCCAGCCATGGCCGGCGGTATGCCAGCGATGTCTGCCGGCCCAGTGCCAACCGCCACGGATGCGATGGCGCGTCAGGGCATGCAGCCTCCACAGGGCAGCTCCTTTGGTGGGTTTGGCGGCCAGGCCCCGCAGCCAGTCGCCACACAGCCAATCCAGCTGGTGGGCGAGGATTTCGGCGTGTTCGAGCAGCGCCTGCAGGGCATCATGGATGGCTATTCACGGCAGGACGTTGCGGCGATTTCCCGTATCTCCACGGCTGAAATGGCAGGCTATCTTGCTGATGACCTGGCCGAGGATGCCCAGAAAGGCGTCATGGATGTCTCCCGCGACGTCAAGCTCGTGCAGGGAGATCTTGCCGAAGCCTGGCGTGAGGGCAGCGATGATTACGCCACGGTTGCGATGCGCTTCAGCGTCATCAACACCATCAAGGACAAGGCGACTGGCCGTATCCTTGAGGGGCATCCTGACATCCCGCGCGAGGTCACCGAACTCTGGACATTCGTCCGTCCGCGCGGCGGAGAGTGGCTGCTCTCGGCCATCCAGCAGGCTGTGTGATTTAGTGCAGGCACAACCAATTGCAAAAAGCCCGGTGGCAACGCCGGGCTTTTTTATGTGCGAGTTGAGAGACGGCGAACAAAGCTAGGCTCAGGCCGGCTGATAATACGACCTTAAGTTGTGTCGTTTAATCTTGAGGAAGAGGGGCCTTGCGCGATGGAGTATCGCGGTGGGCTGCTGTTTTGTGGTGTACCGGACGTCACGGCTTGCCGGTGCGGTGGCGGGCGCGGGTTTTCTGGTCGTGCTTGAAATCGGCGCGATGTTGCCGGCTCTCGCGCAAGGTATCAACACGCGCACCTCAACAGAGACATGGGTCTGCACGGCGATACCCCGCCGCTT
>JBOFIL010000040.1:0-5494 GCA_051650165.1 Allobosea sp. | reverse complement strand
GATCAATCGGCCATCAATGACCGCGCTGACCTCATAAATGCCATCGGCGAACAAAAAATCACGATCAAACACAGAGACCTTGGCCTCGGTCTCGGGAAGATATTCGCCATTCACATAGACTATACGGCTCATCAGCTGCGCCCTTTGCAATCACACTCCACGCACTGCTAGCGGGCAGGGCACAATTTGGCGAGGCGGGAATCTATCGAAAAAACGCATAGCGTTTTTGTCATCGCCCCGCCTCAACCCCCGCTCTTCGCCGCGACCTCCTGCGCCTCTGCCACGGCTACCGCCGTCATGTTGACCACGCCGCGTGCCGTGGTGTTGCCGGTGAGGATATGGGCAGGCCTTGCCGCGCCGATCAGGATCGGGCCAACGGGCAGCGCATCGGCTAATATCTTGGCGAACTGATAGGCGATGTTGGCCGCATCGAGATTGGGGAAAACCAGCAGATTGGCCTCGCCCTTCAACCGTGAGGAGGGCAGCACGCGCTCGCGCACCAGCCCTGAGAGCGCCGTATCGGCCTCCATCTCGCCATCGCATTCGAGATCCGGCGCGCGCTCCATGATGAGCTGTGTGGCGCGCCGCATCTTGAGCGCGCTTGGCGTATCGGCTGCGCCAAAATCCGAATGCGACACCAGCGCGACCTTGGGCGCGATACCAAAGCGCGCGACATGCTGGGCCGAAAGGATCGTCATATCGGCGATCTCCTCGGCGCTGGGGTCATGCCGGATGTGGGTATCAGCCAGGAAGAACGGCCCCTTGGGCGTGATCACCAGAGACATCGCGGAAAGATCCCGCACGCCCGGCATCACGCCGATAATGTCGCGGATGTGCCTGAGGCGCGACAGGAAGCGCCCTTCAAGCCCGCAGATCATCGCATCCGCATCACCCCGCGCCACGGCAAGCGCCGCAATCACGGTGGTGTTGGTACGCACAAGGTTGCGCGCGGCATCGGGTGTCACGCCGCGCCGCCCGGCAATATCGAGATAGCTCTGCACATACTCGCGGTAGCGCGGATCATCCTCCGGGTTGACCAGCTCGAAATCGCGGCCAATTTCGAGTTGCAGCCCGAAGCGGCGGATGCGGCTCTCGACCACGGAGGGACGCCCGATCAGGATGGGCACCGCCATGCCCTCTTCCAGCACAACCTGCGCCGCGCGGAGCACGCGCTCATCCTCGCCTTCGGCATAGATCACCCGCTTGGGGTTCTCTTTCGCCTGCTGGAAAATCGGCTTCATGATGAAGCCCGAGCGGAAGACGAAGCGCGAGAGCTGATCGCGGTAGATCTCGATGTCCTCAAGCGGCTTGGTCGCGACGCCCGAATCCATTGCTGCCTGCGCGACGGCAGGGGCAATTCGCAGGATCAGGCGCGGATCGAACGGATTGGGGATCAGCGAATCCGCGCCGTAAAGCCGCGTCTCGCCGCCGTAAGCCCGCGCCGCCACATCCGAGGTTGGCTCGCGCGCCAGCGCCGCAATTGCCTTCACGGCCGCGCGCTTCATCTCCTCGTTGATCGTGGTCGCGCCGACATCCAGCGCGCCGCGGAAGATGTAGGGGAAGCACAAAACATTATTGACCTGGTTGGGATAATCCGAGCGCCCCGTGCAGATCATCGCATCCGGGCGCTCCAGCTTGGCCAGCTCCGGCATGATCTCCGGCGTCGGGTTGGCGAGCGCCAGAATGAGCGGCTTTTCTGCCATCAGCCGCAGAAGCTCAGGCTTCAGCACACCGGCAGCCGAGAGCCCCAGAAACACATCAGCGCCGGGAATGACTTCTGCAAGCGTGCGCGCATCGGTTTTTTGTGCATACACACTCTTCCAGCGGTCCATCAGCACCGGGCGGCCTTCATAGACCACGCCTTCCAGATCGGTGATGAATATGTTCTCGACCCTGGCCCCCAGCGACACCAGCAGGTTGAGGCAGGCCAAGGCTGCCGCGCCCGCGCCAGAGGTGACGATCTTGATGTCGCCAATCTTCTTTTGCGCGAACTCCAGCGCATTGGTCACAGCCGCCGCGACGATGATGGCCGTGCCGTGCTGGTCATCATGGAAGACCGGGATGCCCATGCGCTCTTTCAGCGCTTCTTCCACCTCGAAGCATTCAGGAGCCTTGATGTCTTCCAGATTGATGCCGCCAAATGTCGGCTCCAGCGCGGCAATGGCCTCGATCAGCTTCGCGGGGTCTTTCTGGTCGAGCTCGATGTCGAAGCAATCCAGCCCCGCGAATTTCTTGAAAAGGACAGCCTTGCCCTCCATCACCGGCTTGGAGGCCAGAGGGCCAATATCACCAAGGCCGAGCACCGCCGTGCCGTTGGTGACGACCGCCACGAGGTTTTGCCGGGCGGTGAGTTCCGCCGCCTGCAACGGATCATCGACAATCGCCTCGCAGGCCGCCGCAACACCGGGAGAATAGGCAAGCGCCAGATCGCGCTGGTTGCCCAGCGGTTTTGTCGCCTGGATCTCAAGCTTACCGGGCTTGGGGAACCGATGATACACCAGCGCGCCTGAGCGCAGATCGGCGGACAAATTGCTCTTCGGCACAGGCTAGGCCTCCTCTTGTACTTATTGAACCCACGTCACCCGTGAGGGCGGGCTACGTCAAGCGCTGGCTTGGCAATAATCCTGGCAATAATTGCGTGATGGCGAGCGCTTCCATCTGGCAACGGCGCGTGCCAATCTCGATATGAGGGTTGCTGCGCAGGCGCGCCGCATCATGGATGGAGAGAAAAATGACCGGCTGGATCCTGCTCGGGCTGCTGCTTGCCCTGATCCTCTATCTGTTTGCGGCCTATAACGGGCTCGTGGCGATGAACCAGCGTGCCAACCAGGCCTTTGCCGACATCGATGTACAGCTCAAACAGCGCCACGATCTCATCCCGAACCTCATCGAGACCGTGAAGGGCTATGCGTCCCACGAGAAAGAGACCTTTGACGCTGTGGTGAAAGCGCGAAATGCCGCCATTTCGGCGACAGGCCCGCAGGCACAAGCTTCTGCCGAGCAGGGCCTCTCGGGCGCACTGGGGCGGCTCATGGCGCTCTCGGAAGCCTATCCTGATCTCAAGGCCAATGAGAATTTCCAGCAGCTCCAGACCGAGCTTTCCGCACTCGAAGACAAGCTCGCTGCTGCCCGCCGCTTCTTCAACAATGCCGTGCAGGAGTTCAACACCGCTGTTGCCTCGATACCGGCGGTGTTCTTCGCGGCCAAGTTCGGTTTCTTCGCACGCGAGTTCTTCGATATTGGCGAGGAGAAGCGCAGCGCGATGGATGCAGCCCCGCCATCCGTCAAGTTCTGACGCTGCCCCGCACACCAGCCTGAAAGGCCCCGGCCATGGAGGCCTTTGGTCTCTACACCCATATCAAATCCAACCAGCGTCGATCGGTGATGCTGATCATCGGCCTGTTCCTGCTCGCCTACCTTGCGAGCTTCGGCATCATCCTGATCTCGCTGGGATATATGGGCGGCAACACTGGTGATGCGTTCAAGCATTGGATTGCTTATTGGCCCTTCATCACGCTGGGCGTGGGGGCCTGGGTGTTCATTGGCTACAAGGTCAATGTCGGGCTGATCGCGATGGTGACGGGCGCAAAGGGTCTTGATCGCACGCAGGAGCCACGGCTCTACAAGATGCTGGAGAACCTCTGCATCTCGCGTGGCATGACGCCGCCCAAGCTGATGATCCTTGAGAGCCCCGCCCTCAACGCCTTCGCTTCCGGCACGAACGAGAAGCAATACACCATCACGCTGACGCGCGGGCTCTTGGACAATCTCACCGACCCCGAGGTCGAGGCGGTGATGGCGCATGAGCTGACCCACATCCGCAATGACGACGTGAAGCTGATGATTGTCGCCGTGGTGATCGCCGGCGTCATCTCGTTCTTCGGTGAGATGATGTTTCGCGGCTTCCGCTTTGGCGGCGGGCGCTCATCATCCTCATCTGGCGACAAAAAGGGCGGCGGCGCGCTGATCCTGATCGGCATCGCCATCCTGCTCATCGCCTGGCTGCTCGCCATCGTGCTGCGCTTTTCGCTGTCGCGCTCGCGCGAGTACATGGCTGATGCCGGCGCGGTGGAGCTGACCAAGAACCCGGATGCGATGATCTCGGCCTTGCTCAAGATTTCTGGCCGCGCCGACATTGTGGGCGTGCCCTCCGGCATCATGGATATGTGCATCGAGAATGACCCGGATGATCTGGGCGATATTTTCGCCACCCACCCCTCCATCGCCAAGCGCATCCAGGCGCTGACGACCATGGCGGGCGGGCGCATGCCACCTGACCAGAAACCCGCTCCGCCGCGCGTTGAAAACCGCACGCCTCTGCCTGAGGAGGTAGAAAGCCGCGGGCCATGGGGCAAATCCACGCTGGGTTAGAAATCGCTTCCTTCGCGCCTTGCCCTGCGAGGATCGCAGGGGCTTACGCGTTTGGTCGCAATGGCAGGCGCGCGCCCTAGCTGCTATGTCAGCAGGCAACAAAGCAACAATCATTCAAGGGCAGGACACATGCGCACCTATGGTCATTTCATCGGCGGCAAGGAAATCGCGGGAACGTCAGGGCGTTTTGCCGATGTGTATCAGCCCATGGATGGCACGGTGCGCGCCAAGGTGGCGCTGGCATCGAAGGCCGAGCTGACCGCCGCTGTCGCCAATGCGCGCGAGGCGCAAATAGGTTGGGCCGCCGCCAACCCGCAAAAGCGCGCACGTGTGCTGATGAAGTTCATTGATCTGGTTGCGAAGCATAATGACGAGTTGGCCGAGCTTCTCGCCCGCGAGCATGGCAAAACCATCCCCGATGCCAAGGGCGACATTCAGCGCGGCATCGAGGTGATCGAGGTCTGCCTTGGCGCCGCCCACATGCTCAAGGGCGAATACACCGATGGTGCCGGCCCCGGCATCGACATGTATTCGATGCGCCAGCCCCTCGGCGTCGTGGCCGGCATCACGCCGTTCAACTTCCCGGCGATGATCCCGATGTGGAAGTTCGGCCCCGCGCTCGCCGCCGGCAATGCCTTCATCCTCAAGCCATCCGAGCGTGATCCAGGCGTGCCGATGCGCCTTGCTGAATTGATGATCGAGGCCGGCCTGCCGGCTGGTGTTCTCAATGTCGTCAATGGCGACAAGGAGAGCGTCGATGCCATCATCGACGACCCGGACATCAAGGCCATCGGATTTGTCGGCTCCACGCCCATCGGCGAATACATCTACTCGCGTGGCTGCGCCAACGGCAAGCGCGTGCAGGCCTTTGGCGGCGCGAAGAACCACATGATCGTGATGCCCGATGCTGACATGGACCAGACGGTCGATGCGCTGATTGGCGCAGGTTATGGCGCGGCTGGCGAGCGCTGCATGGCGATCTCGGTTGCTGTGCCTGTCGGCGAAGATACCGCCAATCGGCTGATGGCCAAGCTTGCCCCGCGCGTCGAGGCGCTCAAGGTCGGCCCCTCAACTGACGGCTCGGCGGATTTCGGGCCGCTGGTGACGCGCGCGCACCTTGAGA
>JBOFIL010000039.1:0-8619 GCA_051650165.1 Allobosea sp. | reverse complement strand
CCGCAGCCATTGGGACCGACAACGCCGGTCAGTCCCGCCTCGATCGGCACATCGGTGGGCTCGACAAAGGTCTTGAAGCCGGCAAGTCGCAGGCGCGTGAGCTTCATGGCAGCCGCACCCGCTCAGCCGAAAGAACCCGCTCAGCTCTTGAGCAGCGGGTCGATAATCTTCTCGAATTCCTGCAAGGAAAGCGCGCCACTGTGCTTCTGTCCGTTGATGAAGAAGGTCGGTGTCGAGGAGACGCCAAGCTTCTCCGCGCCACGGTTTTTCACCTCATTCACGCCCGCATAAATCTCGTCGCGCTTCAAGCAGGCCTCGACAGTTTCCTGTGTGAAACCGGCCTGCCGCAGGGTGTTGATCAAGGAAGCCAGCGGCTTGTCGACAAAAGCCCAGTTCTGCTGCTGCTGGAACAACAGGTCGACCACAGGGTGATATTTGCCCTCTGGCGCGCAGCGCGCGACCATGAAGCCGGCAGTGGCGAGCGGATCGAGCGGGAACTCGCGCAGGATATAGCGCATCTTGCCGGTATCGACATATTTCGCCTTCAGCGCCGGCCAGGTGTCCTTGTGGAAGCGCGCGCAATGCCCGCAGGTGAGCGAGGCATATTCGATCAGCGTCACCTTGGCGTCAGCCGCGCCGATCGGCATATCGCCAAGCGGGCCGGCAACCGCCAGATCCGCCACCGATGGCGTCTGGGCCAGGGCCGGTCTGGCCAGCATGGTGCTCATGGATGTTGCGCCCATGGCGGCCACCAGCGCGCGGCGGGTGAGAAAAGCATTGCGGATCATCATCACGCTCCTGGAATCATCTGGCCTGAAATCATCTGGCATAGGCTCGCCAGTCATGCCGCCCATCATGGCGGCGCATGAACCCTACGCGACCATAATCAGCCTGCCGATTGTGGCAAGATCACGCATAGAGCGATTTGCGGCAGCGCAATAGACGGTTTTCGCACCGGCTAATTTGCTCTAACGGACATGTGATGTTCGCAGCCATGATCCGCACCGGCCCTGATGTGATGCCGCTCGCGGCCACGCTGTCCGTGCTTGTCGAGGGCGCGGCGGCGGGGTTGATCGGCCATGCGGTGATCATTGCACCTGCTCAGGCCGGTGAGGGCGAGATCGGGCGGCTTGCGGATGCCACCGGCGCAGACCTGATCGCGTCCAGCGCAGACATTGCCAGCGATTGGCGCAAGGCAGCGATGGTGGCACGCGGCGATTGGCTGGTGCTGATGCAGGCGGGCGAGATGCCGGGGCAGAACTGGGTTCAGGCGCTGGAGCGTCATGCGCTGACCGCGCAAGGCAAGCCCGGGTTCATGCCGCGCGCCGGCTGGCGCGGGACACTGGATCGCTGGATGCCACCTTCGCGTGCAGGGGCGGGATATGTGCTGGCAAAACCGCAGCTTCTGGCCGGCACGAGCCCACGCCCGCGCATTGTCGGCACAGTGCGGGAAAGGTAGTGCGGGAGAGATAGGGATATGGCGGATAAACCAACCGAAAATCCTCCGGACGACAGTCTGCGGACGTTTCTGGGCGCGGAGCTTTCCCCTTCCGAGCCGCGTGACCCGATGGTGTCCGCACGCGAGAACAAAGCGCGCGAATTGCCCAAGCGCTTCTATGAGAAAGTCGGCCTTGAGCAGCGCGAGGATGGCTATGCCCTGACCCTGGATGGCCGGCTTGCCCGCACGCCGGCGCGCAAGCTGCTGATGGTCTCTGACAAGGCGCTCGCCGAAGCACTGGTGGCCGAATGGGCTGCGCAAGGCACGCACATCGACCCCGGCATGATGCCGCTGACCCGGCTGATCAATGTCGGGCTCGACCGGATGCCGCTGGCCATGGCGGAAAGTCGCGCCGAAATCGCCCGCTACGCCGGCAATGACATGCTGCTTTACCGCGCAGACAGCCCGGAGCGGCTGGTCGAGCGGCAGAATATGCTGTGGAACCCGGTGCTTGCATGGGCTGAAACGATGCTTGGCGCACGCTTTGTGACAGGCATCGGCATCATCCATGTGCCGCAAGACAGCGCAGCATTGGCCGCAGTTGAGGCGCATCTGGAAAACCATGATGATCCGCTCGCGCTCACGGCGCTGCATGTGGTGACGACGCTGACAGGCTCAGCCCTGCTGGCACTGGCGTTAGCTGAGGGCGCATTCCCGGCCAATCAGCTCTGGGATGCCGCCCATGCCGATGAGGACTTCCAGATCGCGCTCTGGGGCGAGGATGACGAGGCGCTGGCGCGGCGCGCCTTCCGTAGGTGCGAATATGACGCGGCAGCCCTTGTGCTTGCGTGCTTGTTTGCCGATTGATTTTCTTGGCTTTTAGCCAGCAAAAAATCAGGGGGCACCAAGGATCGAATATTAGAAATTTGTAATATGTAACGCTGCGTCACTTTTGACTTGCCAGTTTCTAGAAAATTTGTAAGCTCCCCAATACATAAAAATGGGCGGCAGCGGGCACGAAGTGTCCCGGATTCACAAATCTCATCGATTTACAAAAATGATCACACATATCCGATCACATGGGGGCTGACATGGCGACAAGCGCAGACGTGAACAAAAGACAAACAGATTTGGCGCATCTGCACCCGATCATGCGTTCAGCCACAAAGAAGGTGCTGGCTGAGCTGGCCGCAGAGAACATTCCTTTCAAAGCATTTGAGGTCTATCGCAGCCCGCGACGCCAGCGACATCTTTACGCGCAAGGGCGCACCGCCCCGGGAAAAATCGTCACCAATGCCAAAGCCTGGGGATCGTACCACCAGTATGGATTGGGGGTCGATTTCGTCCTGTTCATCAACAATAACTGGAGTTGGGATGACAAGGGCGCGGAGGCGGCCTGGTGGAAGAGGCTGCACGAGATCGGCCGCAAGCATGGGCTTGAGGCGCTGTCATTCGAGCTGCCGCATCTGCAAGTGGCCGGTCTGTCCAGCGCTCAGCTGCGCGCCGGCAATTATCCGGCGGGTGGTGACAAAAGCTGGGCCGAGCACCTTGAAGCCAATATCATTGACTGGGGCGCAGGCGCGCCGCCTGTGCCGTCCATCCTGCCGGAACGCCCGCCCCTCGAGGGCGGCATCCTGAATGAGGACATCATCATTTATGCAAAGCAGCAGGGCGGCGGTGATGGCTTTGATGAGGATGGAGGCTTCACAAAGCCGCCTGCACCGCCAGCGCCCTCCGGCGCGATCCTGACAGACATCAGCCTCATCCTGCCTTTCGTCGAGCAATGGGAGGGCGGTTATGTCGACCATCCGGCCGACAAGGGCGGGCCGACCAATATGGGCATCACGCTCGAGACATTGGCCAGATGGCGCGGCCATGCTGTCACAGCCGCAGATGTGAAGGCGCTGACCCGCGCCGAGGCACGCCAGATTCTCACGAAGCAGTATTTCGTGCCGATCCGCGCTGGCGAGATGCCGTCGCCGGTCGCGCTGTTTGCCTATAATATCTCCGTGATGAGCGGGCCGGGGCGAGCTGGCGAAATGATCCAACGCGCGCTGATCAACATCGGCCTGCCCGTTGAGCTGGATGGCGACATTGGCAATGAAACCATTGGCGCCGTGCTGCGCGCAACGCCTCTGGCGCTCGCCCGCGCCATATCAGATGCGTATGAGCAGTATTTGCGTGATCGGCCGAATTTCAATGTCTTCGGCAAGGGCTGGATGAACCGCGTCAATGCCGCACGGGCCTTCGCCATCGAGCTTGCGGCGGGCTCAAACAACTACCAGACTGAGCGGGAGACACAGCCAGTTCCGCAAACCCCAATTCCGCAAACTCCTGTGCCGCAGACGCCGCTCCCGCCCTATGATTTCCCGCTACCGCCCGAGATCAAGACATTCCCGCCCGGTGCCGGGCAGCTTGCAGAACTGGTTGCAGCCTTCGAGGCCTTCCGAGCTGCGCTGAGGCGTGTTGCAGGTGTTCAGACGTCGCTTTCAGGCCAGACGCATGCGCCAAATGTGCTGGCCGATCTGGGCAGCGCGATTGAAGCTCTCTCGGGGAAGAAGATCGTGACACCCGGCAAGGAGGGCGCAGAGCTTGGCCCGGTCAGCGGGGCTCTGGGACAGACCATCGGCAATCTGCTCAATGGCAGGAAAAGCGCCATCGGTATCCTCGGCTCGCTGGCCACGACGTTTCTTTCACCCACCACGGTTGCGAGCGCGGATGGCGTTATGAAAACCATCAAACCGGCGCTGGTCAACACCGTCACCATGCTGGAGCCATTGATGGCAATCGCGCCCGGCATGCAGCCGGTGTTCCTGGCGATGACCGCCTGGGGATTTCTCAGCAAGATGGAGAAATGGAGCACGGGCGGCAAATAGCCGCCCGGGGTTTCCTGTGCAGTGGCGGGCCCGACTGATTGGGCACAGGCCTCAAAGATGCGTGATGCCGCGCTGCTGCACGCGCTTCAGCACCGCTTCGGGTGAGGCATAGGGCTCCTGAAACTGGGCACTCCAGTATTTCAGGTCTTCCAGCAGGATCTTCTCCCCCGTCATGGCGCAGCGCACGAAGCCGCCCGGCGTCACCACGCGGAAATCTCCCGGCGCATATTGCAGGCTTGCTTCCTGATCGGGCGAGAAACCCTGTTCGTGCCTGTTCATTGCTCTCTCCTGGCGCAAATGTTGGATTTGTCCCGAATTTCATCCGTTCGGCACAGACCCAGCATCGGAGCACTTGCATCGGAGCCCTTGCGCCCCCTCTTGCACTGCCTCTTGCAGTTCCTCCCGTTTAGTCGCAGAAATCTCGTCTGTCATGTGTCAGCAAAGCGCGGGGGCGAGGCTGGCGAGGGTGAGGGTGCATTTGGCGAGGATGAGTGTCGCGGGAAAGATCAACGGCAAGCAGGGGCTGCGTGCGCTCGCCCTCGCTGCGCTGGTGCTTTGCGCCGGCCTGATTGGCGTTTCGCCACGCGCATGGGCCACGGGTATTGATACAACCCATTTTCGCTTTGAGCGGGTCACCCTCCCGGTTGAGGGCGGTGCGCTCCATGGCGTGCTGTATCGCCCTGACGGCCCGGGCCCCTTCCCGGCGGTGATCGCACTGCATGGTTGCGGCGGCCTATTCAACAAGCAGGATCTGCCATCGGCACGCCATGCCGATTGGGGCCGCAGGCTCGCGGCGCAGGGTTTCATGGTGCTGCTGCCGGATAGTTTTGGCTCGCGCGGGCTGGGGAGCCAATGCGGCGTCACTGATCGCACGGTCCGGGCCTCGAAAGAGCGCGTGGGCGATGCGCATGCCGCGCGGCGCTGGTTGCAAGCCCGAAGCGATGTGAAAGCCGCCGCCATATCGCTGCTCGGCTGGTCGAATGGCGGCTCAACCGTGTTGACCGCCATGCGTGCCGACAAGGCGCTGGCGGATGGCCAGCCCGATTTTGCCGGCGCGGTGGCGTTCTATCCCGGTTGCCGTGGTTCCTATGAGAGCGCCAGCTACCGTGTGCGCCGGCCGCTCCTCATCCTGATGGGCTCAGAAGATGACTGGACACCGCTCGGGCCCTGCGAGGGTCTGGTGACCGCAGCACGTGCGCGCGGCGAGCCGGCGGAGATCGTGGTCTACAAGGGCGCGGTGCATGATTTCGACCACCCGAACCTCACGCCGCGCGAGCGCGACGGGCTGGCCTTTTCCGCCGGCGGCGAGGGCAAGGCCCGCGTCGGCACCGATCCGGAAGCCCGCGCCGATGCGCTTGTGAGGGTGCCGAAGTTTCTGGCGAGGTGAAGTTTCTTGCGCCGTGAAATTTTTGGCAAGGTGAAATATCTGGCGCGGTGCTGGTGCGCGTCCCTTCTCCCCTTGCGGGAGAAGGACAGGATGAGGGGTAATACCGCAAACCCCTCACCCGGCGAGGGCTTTGCCTCGCCACCCTCTCCCGCAAGGGGAGAGGGAAAGGGCACGGTGGCTCAGAACAGATCGCCCTGCCCGCCTGTTGGCGAAGCGCTGCGCTTCACGGCAGGCTTTGCTACTGACCGGATTGGCTCACCAGAGCCGCCTTCCACCACCACACCGAAGCTGCCGGTCTCGACCTCCACACTCAGCGCAATGCCAGGCAGCGCATGGGCCGCATCGCGGATGAGATGCCCCTCACCATCGCGCACCAGCGCATAGCCACGCCCCAGCACGGCGCGCGGGTTGAGGCTGGCCGCGACCTTCCAGACAGCTGCAACGGCGGCAGTGCGCTCTGCCATGCGGCGATTGAGCGCGCGGGCCATGCGCCCCTGCATCTGGCCAAGACGTTCGCGGTGGTTTCCGATGCGCTCGCGCTCGATGCGCGCCAGTGTCCCGCGCGATGCGGCGAGGCGCTCGCCCAGTGAGTTCACCCGTTCGCGCACCTTGGCAAGCTTGGCAGCAGGAGATTGCCGCTGCAACCTCTGGCTCAGCAGTTCCAGCTTGCGGCGATGCGTGGCGGCATTGCGTTGAAGCGCCGGCCCAAGGCGCATGGACACCAAATCCAGCCGCTGGCGGGGCATGGCGAGCAGCGCCTCTGGCCCCGGCAGGGCACGCGACGCAGCGCGCAGATCAGACCGCCTCCGGTCAATCAGCCGCACCAGCCCAAGGCGCTGGCGGCGGGCGAGTTCATCCACCCGCGCCAGCAAATCGGCCCGCACCGGCACAGCTTTTTCAGCCGCTGCGGTGGGGGTGGGCGCGCGCCAGTCTGCGGCATGATCGATGAGGGTCCAGTCAGTCTCATGGCCAACAGCCGCGATGAGCGGGATCATCGAATTGGCTGCGGCGCGTACCACCGCCTCATCGTTGAAGCCCATCAGGTCTTCAAGAGAGCCGCCGCCGCGCGCCACGATGATGAGATCGGGCCTGGGGATTCGCCCGCCTGGCTCAAGCGCGTTGAAGCCATTGATGGCAGCGGCAACCTCCGCTGCGCTCGTCTCGCCCTGCACCCGCACCGGCCAGACGATGACATGCGTGGGGAAACGGTCATTCAAGCGATGAAGAATATCGCGGATCACTGCGCCGGTGGGGGACGTCACCACGCCGATCACGCGCGGCAATGCGGGCAGAAGCTGCTTGCGGGCCTCGTCGAACAGCCCTTCCGCCGCGAGGCGCTTGCGGCGCTCTTCCAGCATCGCCATCAGCGCGCCGAGCCCGGCAAGCTCCAAGCCCTCGATCACGATCTGATAGGAAGATTTGCCGGGGAAGGTGGTGATCTTGCCGGTGGCGATCACCTCCAGCCCCTCTTCGGGCCGCACTTTCAGCCGGCCGAACACGCCCTTCCAGATCACCGCCTCGATCTTGGCGCTCTGGTCCTTCAGCGCAAAATACACATGGCCGGAGGAGTGTGGGCCGCGATAGCCGGAGACCTCGCCGCGCACCCGCACAAAGCCGAACGCGTCTTCTACCGTGCGCTTCAGCGCGCCGGAGAGTTCGCTGACGCTCCATTCGAGCGCATTGGCGACAGGTTGCGGGTCTTCGGAATCAAGATCGGATGACATCGCGCAACGCTAGCGGGAAGCGGGTCAATCGGATAGTCGGGGCACGACTGAACCAAGGCAGGGCGCACATGAACATTCTTCTCATCGGTTCCGGCGGGCGCGAGCATGCACTGGCCCATGCCATATCGCGCTCAAGCCTGTGCAAGCGCCTGATCATCGCGCCCGGCAATGCCGGCACGGCGGCCTGCGGCACCAACATGCCGCTGGATGTGGCGGATCATGGCGCGGTGATTGCGCTGTGCCGCCGAGAGGCCATTGATTTTGTCGTGATCGGCCCGGAAGCGCCACTGGTGGCGGGGCTGGTCGATGATCTGGCAAAGGCCGGCATTCGTGCCTTCGGGCCATCGAAAGCCGCCGCACAACTGGAGGGCTCGAAGGCTTACACCAAGGCTTTGTGTGATGATGCGAGCATCCCGACAGCTGCCTATGCGGAGTTCTCCGATGCCGCCGCGGCGCTCGCCTATATCGACAAGGTCGGCGCGCCGATCGTGATCAAGGCCGATGGCCTCGCCGCCGGCAAGGGCGTGATCATGGCGGAAACGCTGCAAGAAGCACGCGACGCCATCCGCTTCATGTTCGAGGGCGGTTTGGGCGATGCCGGCGCGCGCGTCGTGATCGAGGAATGGATGATCGGCGAAGAGGCAAGTTTCTTCGCGCTATCCGATGGCGTCACCGCGCGGGCGCTGGCCTCGGCGCAGGATCATAAACGCGTCGGCGATGGCGACACCGGGCCCAACACCGGCGGCATGGGGGCCTATTCGCCAGCGCCCGTGATGACGCCCGCCATGGAAGCGCGCGTGATGGCTGAGATCATCAACCCGACGATTGCCGCGATGGCAGCGCGCGGCACGCCGTTTCGGGGCGTGCTCTTCGCCGGGCTGATGATCACGGCGGATGGCCCCAAATTGATCGAATTCAACACGCGCTTTGGTGATCCCGAATGCGAGGCGCTGGTGGCGCGGCTTGCGAGCGACATACTGCCGGCGCTCATCGCGACGGCGGAGGGTGGCATCGCAGATGTCGAGATCACATGGCGCGATGAGGCTGCGCTCACCGTGGTGATGGCTGCCAAGGGCTATCCGGCAAAGCCAGAAACAGGCACGGAGATTCGTGGGCTTGAGGCAGCGGCGGCGATGCCCGGCGCGTTGCTCTTTCATGCTGGCACGAAGCAGGATGGTGTGCAGATTTTGGCCA
>JBOFIL010000038.1:0-2303 GCA_051650165.1 Allobosea sp. | reverse complement strand
AGCCGCTCCTTAGCGCTCCATGATGGTGGCATTGCTGCCGGGTGTGGGCGCTGGAGCTGAACTTGAGCCTGCCGCTATGCTTGAAGGCGCTGTTGTCTGCCCCGCAGCCAATGCTGCCGCTGCGGATGAGATCCAGCGCGCGTGATCGGACACCGGCGTGATCGAGGTGAAGCCGCCGCAGACGCGCCGCTCACGCCCGCCGAAGGGCCCGCTGGACCACGAGACAATGCCGACAAGATCGCGCGAGTTCGATGCGCCGCGCAGTGCCGGGCCGCCTGAATCGCCGCGGCATGCGCCTGCGCCGACTGTTTCGGCGCGGCGGGCTTCGTCAACAGCAATGGTCACGCTGTTGGCTGAGGTGTAGGTTCCGGCGGAAACGAGCCGGGCGCTGCGCAACTGCCGCGCTGTGGCGACATTACCCTCGGCGCCAAGGCCGTAGCCTGCGATGGTGATGGTTTCGCCGCCCCAGATGCCGCTACCGGGGCTGAGCGGCGCAATGTCAGCCGGCAAGGGCGCGGCGAGGCGGATGATGGCAAGATCAGCGCCTGGCTGCGTGCGCGGCGTGGTGCCAGGCACAAAGCTGGGATGAGGCAGGATGCGGCTGACAGCATGCTTGCGCGGGCGGAAATCCGCGCTCAGCGATGTGACTGAAAAGCGCCCACCGCCGATCACGCAATGCGCTGCCGTGAGCACGCTTTGCTGATCGATCGCCACGCCCGTGCACAGCTCGCCGCGCGTGCTCTCGACCCGGACAGTGAAGCTGCGCAGGCCGGAGGGATCACGCGACGCATCGCCCGCGATGATGGCGTGAGCGCCATGCGGGGCAAGGATCGAGCCGGCCATGAGAGCCAGCAATGGAAGTGGCATGCGAAGGCGCATTTGGCCATGCTGCCGGCAAAGCAGGCGCTCGGCAAGACATGCTTCAGTTATTGGTGAACCAGCGCGCCTGCCGGCCCCATCTGGCGAGCGTCGTGTCGATCCACTGACGCTGTGCGCCCACCAGCACGCCCTGAGTCAGCAACCCGCAGCGGGACTTGCCCGGCCCGGTGGACCAGCTGGTGATGGCTGCGACATGGCCGCTCGCATCAATGAGGGCGCCGCCTGAATCGCCCTGGCATGCACCCGCCCCGGCTGTCTTGCCCTGGCCGGCGGGGTCGGCCGCCCAGAGCAGGATTTTGCCCGGTCCATAGGGCTCGACCACAGAGAGTGCTGCAGAGCGCAATGCGCCGAGGCTGCGCGCATCGCCATCGCGCCCCGCGCCAAAACCAACGGCAGTAATACCCTCGCCGTTTCTGGGCTGCGCGCTGGAGAGGGTGGCGGTGGCAAAGCCGGGCAGAGGTTCAGCGAGACGCAACAATGCCAGATCCACCGAGCGTTGACGCGTCTCGATCGCATCAGCCCGGTATCCCGGATGCAACGCGCTGCCAGCGGGCTGGGCCAGAGCCGGCTCGCCATTGGCCTCGCGCCAATGCACCCGGATTTCGGCGCTGCCGGCAATGCAATGCCCTGCCGTGAGCACAATGTCGGGCGCAAGCACGACGCCTGTGCACACGCCGCCGCCGCCCTTGAGCACCATCAGCATCGCGCCGGCCAGCGGGCCGCCATCACGCCCGCCGACAATGGCGGAAGCAGTGCCGGCAAGGCCGACAACACCAAGACACAACGCGGCGAGGGCAGCAGAAAAGCGGTTCATCCCGCCTTCCTAGCGCTGTGCGCGCGGCATGACCAGCGAGCTTTGGCCAGAGCATCCAGATTTCGAATTCACGCAACCGGAGACTCTCCATGACCCCGCAATTGCTGACACCGCCGACACTTGAGCCCGTGACGCTCGATGAGGCGAAGGACTATCTCAAAATCGACCATGAGGATGAGGATGAGCTGATCGAGAGCCTCATTCGTGCCGCACGCCACCTCGTCGAGGCAGCAAGCGGCCAGATGCTCATCCATCAGACATGGCGGCTGACCTTCAGTGCCTGGCTGGTGATGGGGCGCTTGCGCCTGCCGCTGGAGCCGCTGGATGCCATCATCGCGGCGCGCGTATTTGATGCGGCTGGTGTCGCCCAGACCATCGCGCTCTCGGCGCTGACGATTGATGCCGTGGCAAGGCCGCCCGCTATCCTCACTGTTGGTTCCGTGCCGCAGCCGGGCAGGGCGGTGAATGGCATCGAGATCGATGTGCGGGTCGGCCATGGGCCTGCGCCAGAGGATGTGCCGCCGCCACTGCGCCTCGCGGTGCTGAAACTGATGGCGCATTGGTTCGAGAACCGGGGCGATGCCACGGGCGAGCGTATCTCGGCCATGCC
>JBOFIL010000037.1:0-7205 GCA_051650165.1 Allobosea sp. | reverse complement strand
CCGCTGTTAGCGCGATTTCCGGCATGAGGATCAGGCCTTGCCTGCCCTGCCGCAGCGTTTCCGCCACAGCCTCGAAATACACCTCGGTCTTGCCAGAGCCCGTGACGCCTTCGAGCAATGTGGTTGAGAACCCGGCCCCGATCATCCCGCGCAAAGCCTCAGCTGCGGCGGCCTGATCAGGCGATAGCGCTGGGTTGGCATGATCGGGATCAGGCCGCGGCCAGGCATCGGGCGCGAGCAGCACAGCCTCCAGCGCGCCCTCATCCACCAGCCCGTCAATCACACCACTGCTGACACTGGCGGCCCGCGCCAGCTCTGCCTTTGGCAGCACATGACCCTCATCCATGAGCGCCAGAACCCGCGCGCGGCCCGGCGTGATACGAAGCCCCTCCCGCGCGGTGACATCACTCGCGATCCGCAAACCGAATTTCGGCCTCTCCTGCGCCGCATCCGGATCAGGCACGCGTAGTGCAAGCGAGAGAGCCAGGCCCTTGGGTGCCAGCGTATACCAGGCGAGCCAGTCGATCAGATCACGCATCGCCTTGCTGAGCGGCGGCGCATCGGCCTTGCCGGCAATCGCCTTGAGATTGCCGGCCCCTCCCTCACGCAACCCCCAGACAGCGCCCACCGTCTCGCGCGGGCCGAACGGCACCCGGATTGGCTCGCCATCGACCAGAGCCAGCCCCTCCGGAACCCGGTAGCTGAACGGGCCATCGAGCGCGACGGGGATGACCACATCGGCGATCTTGACGGAGTTCTCAGCAGGGGCATCGCGCTTGGTCATCGGCAACTGTGATACCATCGATTCGTGCTGGATTTCTCGCCCGCGTTGAACCGCCGTTAAGCGCACAGGTTCAGGCTGCTGCCCATGTCGCTACCCATGTCGCAATCCATCATGATCGCCGCAGCCGATCTCATTGCTGCCCGCAAGGCGTGGTTGGCGCATCTTTCCTCCGAGCGTCGGCTTTCGACCAAGACACTGGAGGCCTATGGGCGCGATCTCGACCAGTTCCTGCTGTTCCTCGCTGAGCATTTCGGCGGCGAGCCCCGAATTGCTGATTTCGATGCGCTGAAGCCGGCCGACATCCGCGCCTTCATGGCAGCCCGTCGCCGGCAGGATGCGAATGGTCGTGACGGTGTCGGCTCGCGCACACTCATGCGGCAGTTGGCCAGCTTGCGCTCGTTTGCCCGCTTTGCTGATCGCAACGGTCTGTTTCATGCGCCTGCGTTCAAGGCGATGCGCGGCCCCCGCCTGCAAAAGACATTGCCGCGTCCGCTCTCACCCGATGCTGCCCGCGCGGTCACTCGCACCGATTCGCGTGATGGCGAGGCCCGCGAGGACTGGATCATCGCCCGCGATGCCGCCGTGCTGACCCTGCTCTATGGCTGTGGCCTGCGCATTTCCGAGGCGCTCTCATTGCGCCGCAAGGATGCGCCAGGAACGCGTGATGCGCTCACCATCACCGGCAAAGGGAGTAAACTGCGCGCCGTGCCGGTCATCGCACCGGCGAGGGCCGCCATCGCGGATTATCTTGCGCAATGCCCCTGGCCATTACCGGCTGATGGGCCGCTTTTTGTCGGCGCACGTGGCGGTCCCCTGAGCCCGCGCATCATCCAGCTGACTGTAGAGTCCTTGCGCGGCGCCCTGGGCCTTGCTGAGAGCGCCACGCCCCATGCGCTGCGCCATTCCTTCGCCACGCATTTGCTGGCGCGCGGTGGCGATCTGCGTTCCATACAGGAGCTGCTGGGGCACGCATCACTCTCGACCACGCAGATCTATACCCAGATCGATGCAAATCGACTTCGAGACACATATATATCGTTGCATCCACGATCAAATACAACCTAAAGTATATTATACTTTTGCTTGACGCTTAATCTCGCGGAAACCTTACGCACGTAGGTTACCCAAGATTATCACTGCGCGAGATGAGTTTTCCATGCAGGAATCGAGTGTTCAGACGCCGATTGCGGGCACGACGCCTGGCAAGCTGCGCGTTCTTATCGCCGATCCGGTGGACCGGGATCGCATGTCGCTCGCCGAGGCGCTGCGGCCGCACAAAGACCTGATGGATGTCATCGAAACACAGGGCGCGGGCGAAACCCTGAAGGTGCTGCGGCAAAGCCGCATCGACATCGCTTATGTCGATCTGCAATTGCAGGGCGCTGCCGGAACCGAAGTGCTGGGCGAAGCAAGGCGCGAGAACATCAAGCCTTTCCTGGTGCTGACCGCTGCTGCCGTGCTGCCAAACTGGGCCATGCTCGCGACAGATCTCTTCGCCTATGAGTTCCTCAAGAAGCCCTGCGCGCCTGAGGATGTGGTCAATGCGATCCATGCCTTCCGCTCGATGCGCCGGCCAACCTCCATCCTGCTGGCGGAGAGCAACGAGGTGGCGCGCGGCCTGATGCGCAAGATCATCACGGCGAGCCGCTTCCGCTGTGACATCGACGAAACCGACAATGGCCGGCACGCGCTGAAAATGGCGCGCACCCGCAACTATGACATCGCCCTGATCGACTCGGGCCTCTCCGGCATGAGCGGGCTCGAAACGGCCTGCCAGCTTCAGTCACAGTTCGAAGGCACCGCCACCGTGCTGCTTTTGCCGGCCTCGAACACGGTGCTTGCCGCCTCGCTCAAGCACTTCAACCTGCAATACACGCTGTCAAAGCCGTTCTTCGCCCGCGATGTTGATCTGCTGCTGCACCAGGTGCATGGGTTGCGCCGCCCTTATCTGATGAATGCCATCATGAAGGCTGACAAGCCGCGCATGACAGGCTGAGGCTGGGCCATTCCGCTACGCCGGCTATTCTCTCTTGCGTTGATTTTTAGGCCTGGTTGCGAAACAAGGCACAGGCAATTGCAATCCGGCCAACGCCACAGCCTTGAAAGCCTTTCATGTCATCCGTGCCTGATCCGACCGAAATCAGCGGTGCAAGCAAGCGCATCGCGCTGCTGATCGCCATCCTCGCCCTCATGCTCGCCTTCTCGGAAATTGGTGGCAAGCAGGCCGAGAATGAATCACTTTCCAAGAACATCGAAGCCTCGAATCTCTGGTCCTTCTTTCAGGCCAAGACCATCCGCAGAGCCGACGCCATTGTTGCCGCCGAGGCGATGGCCGCGCAGATGGCCGCAGTCACGGATCCTGCCGCCAAAGCCATCATGCAAAAACAGGTCGAGACATGGCGTGCCAATGCTGTGCGGCTTGATACCGAGCCGGAGACGAATGAGGGCCGCCGCGAACTCATGGCGCGGGCCAAGGCCGCCGAAACCGAGCGCGATTTCTCAAAGCACCGCAACGAGAAATACGAGATGGCCTCGGGCGTGCTCCAGATCGCGATTGTCATCTCGTCAGCCTCGATCATCACCGGCATTGGCCTGTTGGCGGGCGGCGGTGTCGCGCTTGGTGTGCTGGCTGTTGGTTTGATGGCGCTGGCACAATTCGCCCCATTGGCGTTGTTCTGATGCAGAAACACGCCAATGACGACATCGAGCAGCTTGCAGATGGCTATGTGGCGGGTGTGTGCGCCAGTGTTGCCCATGGCTTTTCCAAGCAGCCGGCAGCCACCATTCGCCTGATCGCTGGCGAAGGCGTCGAGGGCGATGCCCATCGCGGGGTCATGGTGAAGCACCGCTCACGCGTGGCGGCTGATCCGACACAGCCGAATTTGCGGCAAGTGCATCTCATCCCGGCCGAGCTGTTCGATGATGTCGACGAACAGGGCTTCGCTATCGGCATTGGTGACCTGGGCGAGAACATCACCACCGAGGAGATCGATCTGCTCGATCTGCCCAAAGGCACCATCCTTGCCATTGGCGAAGCACGCATTGAGATCACGGGTCTGCGTAACCCTTGCGCACAGATCGACGCCTTTCGCAAAGGCCTGCTTGCCGCCGTGCTCGACAAGGCGCCCGATGGCACGCTGATCCGCAAGGCCGGCATCATGGGCATTGTTCTCGCAGGCGGCGAGATCAGCCCCGGCGACGAGATTTTCGTGACCCTGCCGCCTGAGCCTCATGTGAAGCTGGAGCGGGTGTGAGACGCCTCAAATATGAATTGAGCGCTTCTCGACACCCATCGCCGCTTCCTTGACAGCCTCGGAGAGCGTCGGGTGCGCATGGCATGTCCGCGCCAGATCCTCTGACGAGCCGCCAAACTCCATAAGCACCGCCGCCTCATGGATAAGATCGCCAGCGCCCGCGCCGATGATGTGCACACCGAGCACGCGGTCAGTGGCGGCGTCCGCCAGCACCTTGGCAAAACCATCGACGCGGTTCATGGCGCGCGCGCGCCCATTCGCCGTGAAGGGGAATTTTCCCACCTTGTAAGGGATGCCGGCGCTGGTGAGTTCTTCCTCGGTTTTGCCGACGCTTGCCACCTCCGGCATGGTGTAGACCACGCCCGGAATGACATCGTAATTCACATGGCCAGCTTTTCCGGCGAGGATTTCGGCAACCGCCACGCCCTCATCCTCGGCCTTGTGGGCCAGCATCGGCCCGCGCACCACGTCGCCGATGGCATAGATGCCTGGCACATTGGTGGCGAAATGATCATCGATGATCACGCGCCCGCGCTCCAGCGCAACGCCCGCGCCCTCCAGCCCCAGACCATCGGTGTTGGGCCGGCGGCCAATCGCGACCAGCACAATATCGGCCTCGAATGTTTTGGCCTCGCCCCCGGCTGAGGGCTCGACCGTAACCGTGCAACCAGCTTTGCCCTGCTCGACCTTGGTCACCTTGGAGGAAAGATGGAAGGCAAAGCCCTGCTTGGCGAGAATGCGCTGAAACTGCTTGGCGACCTCATTGTCCATGCCCGGCAGAATGCGGTCGAGATATTCGATCACCGTCACTTCCGCGCCGAGCCGTCCCCAGACGGAGCCAAGCTCCAGCCCGATCACACCCGCGCCGACAATCAGCAGCTTGGCTGGAACCTTGGTGAGTTCCAGTGCGCCGGTGGAGGAGACGATGGTTTTTTCGTCCACTGTCACGCCCGGCAGATTGGCGCTCTCGGAGCCGGTCGCGATAACGACGTTCTTTGTCTCCAGCACCTGTGTGCTGCCATCTTCAGCTGTCACCTGCACCTTGCCAGCGGAGACAATGGTGCCAAGCCCGTGGAAGCTCTCCACCTTGTTCTTCTTCAGCAGGAACCCGACGCCGCTGACATTGGCATCCACCACAGCCTGCTTGTGGCCCATCATCTTGGTCAGATCGAGCTTGGGCTTGCCCACGCTGATACCCAGCACCTCGAAGCCATGGCTGGCCTCCTCGAACATTTCGGAGGCATGCAGCATCGCCTTGGAGGGGATGCAGCCGACATTGAGGCAGGTGCCGCCATGGGTCTTGCGCTTTTCCACCACGGCCACCTTGAGGCCAAGCTGGGCGGCGCGGATGGCGCAGACATAGCCGCCAGGGCCAGTGCCGATGACGATAAGATCGTAGGACATGAAAAGCTCCACTTGCGCGGCTGAAGCGCGCGATCAGATGAAAATCAATCGCAGCGCACGCCCCAAGGCGTGTTGCGGCAATAGCGCGGCCCGAACGGGCCATAGGGCCTCAACACCGGGCCACCAATCACTGGCCCGCCAAACGGACCCCAGAACGGATCAACCACCACAGGCGCGGCAACAACCACGGGCCTGCGTGCTTCTGATTCCGCCGCGCGCGCCTGGCGCACATCGGTGCGGCATTTGATGTAGGCCGGCGTGCCGGGCCGCGCGCCATAGCTGCGGCAATCGGCATCATCCTGCGCGTCGATCATGGCGCGGCGCTCTTCGACGCTGATGCAGCCAGCGAGGGGAAGAGCGGCGATCAGGGCGAGACAAGCAATGCGGACAGCATGTTTCATGACAGCCTCCATTTTGCCATCATGACCGGGACAAGCCCAACCATGACAAGGTGTCTTCCAATCACAGATCCATCACCAGCCGGGCCGGGTCTTCCAGCCCTTCCTTGACGCGCACGAGGAAGGTCACAGCCTCCTTGCCGTCAACGATGCGGTGGTCATATGAGAGGGCCAGATACATCATCGGGCGGATGACGATCTGCCCGCCAACAACCATGGGCCGCTCCTGGATCTTGTGCATGCCGAGAATGGCCGATTGCGGTGCATTGAGGATCGGCGTCGACATCAACGAGCCATAGACGCCGCCATTCGAGATGGTGAAGGTGCCGCCCTGCATTTCCTCGATCTTGAGCTGGCCATCGCGGGCGCGCTTGCCGAAATCGCCGATGGTCTTCTCGACACCGGCAATGGAAAGCTCATCGCAATTGCGCACCACCGGCACCACAAGACCCTTGTCGGTGCCGACGGCCACCGCGACATGGTAGTAGTTCTTGTAGACGATGTCCGTGCCGTCGATCTCGGCATTGACGGCAGGAAGTTCCTTGAGCGCCTGCACGCAGGCCTTCACGAAGAAGCCCATGAAGCCAAGCTTCACGCCATGCTTCTTCTCGAACAGATCCTTGTATTGGTTGCGCAGCGCCATCACGCCGCTCATGTCGACCTCGTTGAAGGTCGTCAGCATCGCGGCGGTGTTCTGTGCCTCTTTCAGGCGGCGCGCGATGGTCTGGCGCAGCTTGGTCATCTTCACGCGCTCTTCGCGCGAGGCATCATCCGGCGCGGAAGCGGCGCGGGGGGCAGCAACTGGAGGCTGAGCCATCAGGGTTGGTGTGGCGGCTGATGGCGAAGCCGACCCACTGATAACCGCAAGCATGTCGCCCTTGGTGACGCGGCCATCCTTGCCAGTGGCAGGGACAGATGCCGGGCTGATGCCGCTTTCGGCTGCGAGGCGCGCAACAGCTGGGCCTGAATCAGCGGCCTTGGTGGCGGGCGAAGCACTCGGTGCGGGCGCAGCAGCAACAGGCTTGGGCGCGTCGGCCTTTGGCACAGCAGGAGTTGCGGCAGCAGCCGCTCCGCCAGCAGAGATCATGCCGAGCAGCGCATTGACGCCGACCGTCTCGCCTTCCTTGGCGGTGATCTCACCCAGCACGCCAGCTGATGGCGCGTTGACCTCAAGCGTCACCTTGTCGGTCTCAAGTTCGACAAGCGGCTCATCGGCCTTGATGGCATCGCCCGGCTTCTTGAACCATTTGCCGATGGTGGCCTCGGTGACGCTTTCGCCGAGGGTGGGAACGCGGATTTCAGTCGCCATTTTGTCAGGCCTCTGTCTAACCCCCTCTCCCCGCAGGCGGGGAGAGGGTTGGGGTG
>JBOFIL010000036.1:0-6581 GCA_051650165.1 Allobosea sp. | reverse complement strand
GGTTCAACGCATCGGCATTGACCTTGGCGGCACCAAGATCGAGGGGCTGGTGCTCGATGAGGGCGGCGGAGAGTTGATCCGCCGCCGCATCCCCACGCCGCGGGGTGATTACAGCACGATTGTCAGCGCCATTGCTGATCTTGTCCGCAGCCTTGAGGCCGAGGCAGGAACCGCGGGTCAAGCACGCGTCGGCGTTGGCATTCCCGGCGTGATCTCACCCGCCACGGGCCTGGTGAAAAATGCCAACACCACCGAGATCAACGGGCATCCGCTCGACCGCGACCTTTCTGCTGCGCTTGGCCGCGAGGTCAGCGTGCATAATGATGCCAATTGCTTTGTGCTGTCAGAAGCCACAGACGGGGCCGGGCAGGGAACCGGTGTGGTGTTTGGCGTCATCATCGGCACAGGCGTCGGCGGCGGGCTGGTGGTCGATGGCAGGATTGTTGGTGGGCGTCATCTGATCGGCGGCGAATGGGGACACAATCCCTTGCCATGGCCGAGTGTTGCCGAGGTGGAGGGCGCGCAGGCCTGCTTCTGCGGCAAGGCGGGCTGCATGGAGACATGGGTGTCAGGCCCGGCCTTTGCACGCGATTACTTCGCTCAGTCAGGGCGCCGGCTGACCGCCCATGAGATCGTCACGCATGCCCAGGACTATGCTGATGCCCAGGCAGCGTTGCAACGCTACATGCATCGCCTGGCGCGTGGTCTCGCCAGCCTCGTCAATGTCATCGACCCGGATGTCATTGTGCTCGGCGGCGGCATGGCCAATGTCGCACGGCTCTATGCCGAGCTGCCTGACCTCATGCGCCCATATGTGACGTCCGACAGCTTCACCACACCGATCCTCAAGGCCCGACACGGGGACTCATCAGGCGTGCGCGGCGCGGCCTGGCTCTGATTGCAGGATCAGACGTCAATCGGGCGTTTTTGACGAGGCAGGCTCCACAGGCACCGCACGTCTGCCTGAGAACACGTCATTGCAACCCATCTTGCAGGCCATGTACTTGCGTTGTGCAAGTCGCTCGACACTGCCGCTCGACAGATCGCGCTGTTTCTCATTGTCGCAATCGCGCACGCACATCTGCTGCGTGACAAGGCGCTTCACGGCATCTTCTGAAACTGGGGCTGCGCCCTGAGCATAGGGGACGGCAAAACCAAAGCTTGCCAGAAAGAGAGTTGTCGTACGCATGGAGAGATCCTCTCGCGCGCCCCATCAATGCAACTATAGATAGTTTATTTAAATATAATAAACGCATTGCGCGCACAACCCAAGCGTTGCTGCGCCTTGAGAGGGGGGCAAAAAACGCAACTGACAGTCATTGACATTTACACAAGGGAACATTTTAATATCATGGTTAATTAATGGAGCTGGAAATGGAAATTATTTCTCGATTTTCACTGAGGTTGCAAATACGGGATAAAAAAAACCGAGGTGGTTATAATTTAGTTATGTTGTTTGCAGGGACGGAGCATTTACTTTCAGGTGATTTCGCGCGCGGTGAATTGATATACAAGGATATTGACTGGACTGGAAATATTGATAGCTTTGGACTTGAGTTAAGTAAGTCAAAAATTTATTCAAATATAGATGATACTTGGGCATATGATAGTTTAATTATAGAAGGCATAACAAATTATGGTTCAAAATTTATCATAAGAAAATCTGATAGTAATCATATCGAGCGTAATTCAAAGTGGGCTGGGGTTGGTGATCATCCCATAACATTTGAAGATTGTAGAAAAGTTACCTTGACGCCACCAAAAAATCCTCCCGCTTCTATTAGTGAAGCTATTATGAGTGCGACTGTACAGGTTAAAATCCGTGATGAGCGCAATCGCGGCGGTTACGATTTGGTTATGCGTATTTTTGATCAAGAACTTTCGATTTCAAGTGATTTTTCACAAGGGCAGTTGTTGACGCTTGATGTTCCATGGGGGCGTGAGGTGTCTGGTTTGCGCTATTGGTTTTGCGGAGCGCGTATTTACTCCAACAAAGTTGACACATGGGATTATGATTGGGTCAAAATCACCGGCGTAACCACGACCGGGCGTAAATTTTTCTGGACTAAGGTGCCCACTGAGCAGATTGAGAGAAACAGCGTAGCTGCCGGGATGTATGATAATCCCATCTCATTCGAAGATTTTAACTATAATTGGGGCACTCACGAATCCTGGATGCAGGACAATATAGCGACACTGGGCGAGAAGACACTTCGTGAGATTTGTATACCTGGTGCGCACAATGCCGGCATGTTCGAGCTTAACGGCACCCGTGGTGGCAGTGAATGCAATACGCTCACGCAAACTAAGAATATCCATGAAATGTTATTGCTTGGCGTTCGATATTTTGATATTCGATGTGTTATTCATAATAATTTGTTTTACACGGGGCACTATTCGGATAGTTGGGCAGGTACCCTTGGCGGAAATGGGGTATCATTAGATGATTTAATTCGGCAATTAAATGGATTTACTGAAAATCATGCGGAAGTTATTATATTAAATATTTCTTACTTTAGAAATTCTGATACTAATGTTGAATTTAGTGATGAGGAATACAAACGCCTATTTAATTTCATGCACCAAAGAATTCGCTATCTATCACAACTGACGGCATCGCCAACGGCGTCCTATAGAGCTGGTGAAGGAAGTGGATTTATCGGGCGGCAGCAGCTATATGAAATTAAATTAAAAAATCTGATAGGCAATGGTCGATCATGTGTATTTGTGGTTTTTGACACGCCATATACTGCAGCAAATGATATAATTATTGATTATTCTATTTCTCCACCAATATTACCGCGTATTGCGAACGGATTTTTTAATTGCTCTAACAGCACATCTCAAGTCATAGATGGTAAAACTCTGAAGCCGGATTATTTTTATATTTATGATAAATATGCAGATAAAAATAAAGCAGGAAATTTAAATGAAGGAATGATTAAAGATCAAATAGATAAAATGATTTCTCACAGTTCGTCAACATATTTTTTGCTATCATGGACTCTTACACAATCAGTTGATGAGCAGATTAATTGTATATCTGGTTCGAAGCCTAGCATTTTGCAGCTTGCAAATCTAGCAAATGCTGAACTTGATGGAACTATCCGTAGAGTATGCACTCCAAAATTGTTCCCAAATATTATTTTCCTTGATAAAATTGAAACATCAACAGCGACCGAACTTTGTCTCTGGATAAATTCCGGTTGCCCACCTGTAACTGCAACGGTGGGGGATGGCTCCTAGTTAACTAAATTTCTGCGATGTATCGAAATAGCTGCATATCAAGGCCGTGATATGCCAAGCTCTTAGTTCCATGTTTTATGAGGCGTATTTTACGCCTTGGCACCAAAGCATTTGGTGGGTGATGTAGGGCTCGAACCTACGACCCGCTGATTAAGAGTCAGCTGCTCTACCAACTGAGCTAATCACCCGACCAGCATGGAAAGGGTGACGACAAGCGGCAACCGGCATCCATGAAAGCGAACGGGGCAGTCAGACTGCCCCGGTCAGTGGCGCGTGTAGCAAAGCACTCAGGCGCTGTCCACTGCCAATCTCATCAGGCTGATGAAATTGCGGCGGCTAATCGCCGGGCGCGCACTTATTTCTTTTTGCCGTCAGCGCCGAACTGCTGAAGGAATGCGATGAGATTGGCGATCTGTGTCTCATCCTTGAGGCCGGCATAGACCATCTTGGTGCCGGGCGTCACGCCGCGCGGATCCTTGATGTAGGTCGTGAAGGTCTCGGGGCTCCACACCTTGTCGAGGCCCTTATAGGCATTTGAGTAGGAATAGCCTTCCACCGTGCCAGCCTTGCGCCCGAACAGGCCGTTCAGCACAGGACCAACGCCGTTCTTCGCTGTTTCGCCAAGCTGATGGCAGGCGCGGCACTGGTTGTAGATGCGCTCACCGGCAGCTGCATCCTGCGCCTTGGCCGGAGCGGCCAGGCCAAGGGCTGCGAGGGCAATAGCAAAAGCGATGGGCTTCATGGGCATTTCCTCTGAGGTCAAATCTTGTTGGTTCGGTCTCGGCCATGCTCTGGCATAAGCTGCCTGACGCATTCATGAATATGGATAGGTCTCTCTCCGGGCAATTCAAGCACGAATTCGGCGAGTAGCCGCAGATGCTGCCTTATGCCGCGCGCTTGAGCCCGATGCGTGACCAGATCTCGGAGAGGCCTTGCACAAGATGGGCAATGTCCGCGCTGGTGTGCAGAGGGGTGGGCGTGATGCGCAGGCGCTCAGACCCGCGCGGCACTGTAGGGTAGTTGATCGGCTGGACATAGGCATCAAAGCGCTCGAGCAGCATGTCAGAGAGCTGCTTGCACAAGCTTGCATTGCCCACCAACACCGGCACGATATGGCTGGCATTGGTGATGTGTGGAATGCCGGCCTGATCAAGCGCCGCGCGCAGTTCACGCACACGAGCCTGATGCTGCACCCGCTCGGTGTCGCTGCCACGCAAATGGCGCACCGAGGCCAGCGCGCCCGCGGCAATCACCGGGGGCAGGGCGGTGGAGAAGATAAAGCCCGATGAGAACGAGCGGACATAATCACACATGGCTGCCGAGCCGGCGATAAAGCCGCCGAGCACACCATAAGCCTTGCCGAGTGTGCCCTCGATCACATCAAGCCGGTGGCTGATGCCATCGCGCGCCGCCACGCCGGCACCTTGCGGGCCATACAGCCCGACAGAATGCACTTCGTCGATGTAGGTGAGGGCACCAAAGCTTTCAGCAATCTCGACCAGCTCGCCAATGGGCGCGATGTCGCCATCCATCGAGTAAACCGACTCGAAGATGACCAGCTTGGGGGCTTTGGCATCAAGCCCGGCGAGTTTCTTCTTCAGATCTGCCGGGTCATTATGGGCGAAGATCGCCTTTTCCGCCCGCGAATGGCGCACGCCTTCGATCATTGAGGCGTGGTTCTGCGCATCCGAGACGACAATGCAGCCGGGGATGCGCGCCGCGATGGTGCCAAGCGCTGCCCAGTTCGACATGTAGCCGGAGTTGAACAGCAGCGCCGCTTCCTTGCCATGCAGCTCGGCCAGCTCCTGCTCGATCAGGACGTGATAATGGTTCGTGCCGGCGATATTGCGGGTGCCGCCTGCGCCAGCGCCGCATTTATCGAGCGCCTCATGCATCGCTTCCAGCACGACAGGATGCTGGCCCATGCCGAGATAATCATTCGAGCACCAGACCGTGACCTCGCGACGCCCCTTGGGGCCATGATACAGGGCGCGCGGAAACTGTCCCGCGATGCGCTCAAGGTCAGCAAACACGCGATAGCGGCCCTCTGAACGCAAGACTGACAGTTCACTCTTGAAAAACGCGTCGAAATTCATCGCCTCATTTCCACAAAGACAGATGCCGCAATGCCTCTCGCAAGCGTTGCTCGCGAATGTTTGCTGCGCCCGAACCTAACAGCACTGTGGTTGCAAGGGTAGCCGTCAGCCTCGCGATGATACACGCCGATGCATAGATGGCATGGCATCCAGATCAAGGCCGGCTGCAACAGACATATTGTAGGAGAGAGGTGGGCGGCAGCAGCCGGGCTTGCAGCCAATCAGGGCATTCAAACTGGGCAAGCAAGGATTACTCTCGCTTGCCACAGATTTGCAGCAGCCTTCACATCAAATCGCCCATCAGAAGAGGGCGCTTGAGAAGAGGGCGTTTGCCCTCTCTCAGTTGGTCAGCTGGCAACCTTGACCAGAAACTCGTCAACGGCCCGGTTGATGTCCTGTGTCTGGCTGTCCACGCGCGATGAGATTCGCGCGAAAGTCTCGACTGCTTGCCCAGAGTCCGTCAGTGCGGCGCTGATGTCGCTGACATTGGCGCTCAGGCTGCCGGCATTGGCTGATGCAATATCGGCGCTGCGCGCGATATTGGCTGTGACGATGCCCTGCTCTTCGACGGCCGACGATATGGTCACGCTGGCCTGATTGATCTCCTTGAGTGCCTCCAGAAGGCTTGCGAAGCCTGAAATTACCGACTCGCTGACCATCTGGATGCTCTTGACCTGATCGGCCACCTCATTTGTGGCGCGTGATGTCTGGTCTGCCAGTTGTTTGACCTCGCCCGCGACAACGGCAAAGCCGCGCCCGGCCTCTCCAGCACGCGCAGCCTCGATGGTGGCATTGAGGGCCAGCAGGTTTGTCTGCTCGGCAATCTGGCGGATGACACTCACCACCTGGCCAATCTTGTCTGCGGCCAGGCTCAGCTCCGAGAGGTTATCGCGCGAGTCTTCGCCGATGCTGACAGCCTGATGCACGATGCGGGTGGTTTCTTCCGCGCGGCTGGAAACCTCCTGGATGGCGCGCGAGAGCTGGCTGGATGCGGCTGCGACCTCATTGATGCCAAGGCTGGTTTCACGCGCATTTTTGCCCGACTCATGGCTCGCAGCCTGATTGCTATCGATCATTTCCGTGATCTGGGCAGCGCTCAGGTCCATTTGCGCAGCACCTTCACGCAGGCTTCCAAGTGCCTGCCTGATATTGACGCGGAATGCTTCAATGGCCTCAGCGGTCATGCTGGCGCGTGCGCGCTCCTGGCTCGTGCTTGTTTCAAGTTCGGCCTGGAAATGC
>JBOFIL010000035.1:0-6348 GCA_051650165.1 Allobosea sp. | reverse complement strand
CGGCATGATGCGCGAGGAGCCTGCATAGGTCAGCGTGATCATCGATCCGCCCTCAGACATCATCTCCGCAGCGCGCTTGGCAGCTTCCGTGAAGGAGAAGCACGAGATCACCATGGTGCGCGAGAAGTTCTCGCGGCTGGTGTCTGCGTAGTGCCCCTTCAGCTCGTTCTTGTCGGAAAAGCCGATGGCGTGGACCAGGAAATCGAGCTTGCCCCAGCGCTCTTTGAGCGCCGCGAATGTGGCATCCACCGACGCGACATCCTCGACATCGCAGGGCAGAACGATGTCTGATCCGACGCTTTCCGCCAGAGGCTTGACGCGCTTACCGAGCGCCTCGCCCTGATAGGTGAAGGCGAGTTCTGCGCCATGCTTGGCCAGCATCGAGGCAATGCCCCATGCAATGGAGTTCTGGTTGGCGACCCCCATGATGAGGCCGCGTTTGCCGGACATGAGGCTAGTCATAGTGCTCAAGCCTCCAGGCGCTTCATCAGGATGGTGGCATTGGTGCCGCCAAAGCCGAAGGAGTTGGAGAGCACGGTGGTGAGGCCAGCATTGTCGATGCGTTTTTGCACGATGCGCATGTCGGCGACCGCCGGATCAAGCTCCTCGATATGGGCGCTTTCGCAGACGAAATCATTGTTCAGCATGAGCAGCGAATAGATCGCTTCCTGCACGCCTGTTGCGCCGAGCGAATGGCCGGTCAGCGACTTGGTGGCGGAGATCAGCGGGGATTTTTCCCCTGGTCCGAACACCTCGCGGATGGCCTCAATTTCCTTGAGATCACCCACCGGCGTCGAGGTGCCATGCGGGTTGATGTAATCTATCTTGCCTTTGAAATCGCCGATTGCCTGCCGCATGCAGCGCACCGCGCCTTCGCCCGATGGTGCGACCATGTCATAGCCATCCGATGTGGCGCCATAGCCGATGATCTCGCCATAGATCTTCGCGCCGCGCGCCTTGGCGTGCTCATATTCCTCAAGCACGACCACACCCGCGCCGCCCGCAATGACAAAGCCATCGCGGTTGGCATCATAGGCGCGGCTGGCAGTGGAGGCGCGGTCATTGTACTTGGATGACATCGCGCCCATCGCATCGAACAGCACGGAGAGTGTCCAGTCCAGCTCCTCGCAGCCGCCGGCGAAGATCACATCCTGCTTGCCCCACTGAATGAGCTCATAGGCGTTGCCGATGCAGTGGTTCGAGGTCGCGCAGGCCGAGCTGATCGAATAGTTGACGCCCTTGATCTTGAACCAGGTGGCGAGCGTGGCTGAGGCGGTGCTGCTCATCGCCTTAGGCACGGCAAACGGGCCGACGCGCTTGGAATTGCCGCTCTCCTTGGCCTTCTCGTAAGCCTCGATGAGGGTGCGTGTGGATGGCCCGCCCGAACCCATGATGATGCCGGTGCGCGTCGAGGTTATTTCCTTTTCTTCGAGCCCGGCATCAATGATCGCCTGATCCATCGCGACATGGTTCCACGCCGAGCCACCGCCATGGAAGCGCATGGCGCGCCGGTCCACGATGTCCTCCGGCACGCATGTCGGCATGCCGGCCACCTGGCTGCGAAAGCCGTGCTCGGTGAAGCTGGGGTTGAGCATGATGCCGGATTTGGCTTCGCGAAGTGAGGCCAGAACCTCCTGGGTGTTGTTGCCGATGGAGGAGACAATCCCCATTCCGGTGACGACGACGCGGCGCATGGCTCTCTCCGATGCGGGCGCGCGGCGTGAGGAGCCAGCGCGCATGTTTCAGAATATTTCAGGCGCGTGATGGCGGTTTCAGGCGCGCGGCGCAAGGCTAATCTATCTGTATTCAGGCGGAATTCAGGTCTTGGCGAAGGCTTTCCGGGCAACACTCTCGGTCGCGCCGGGCGAGCGCATCATCATGAACCTGCCCTTCATCTCGCCGGGAATGAGCCATTCCCCCTCGATTTCATCGCCCTCGCCATTGAGAGAGCCGGCGTAGACCACGCCATGCGCCCAGCCGCCGGAGCCATCATATTGCTTGATGAACTCGATGGCGGTTCCGGCTCTGCTGCCCTCCACCATGGCATAGAGCGCGAGCGCCGCGCCGCTTTCGCCCTTTTCCTGCTCATGGGTGGTGCCGGAAAGATGCGTGCCGGACTGGATCAGCGTCGCGACGAAGTAGACCGGCTCGCGGTAGGCCGGGTAGCTGTAGAGCCCATGCCAGACGCCGGTCAGATCATCGCCGCGTGCCATGGTGCTGGCCTCCTCACGCTTCCGGCTTGAACAGGCCGACGCGCATATCCGAGACAGTGTAGATCTTCTTGCCATCCGCCTCCAGCCAGCCATCGGCGATGGCGAGCTTGAGCTTGGATGAGAAGACGCGCTTCACATCGACGCCATATACCACCTTCTTGGTGGTGGGCAGTACCTGCTCGGCGAACTTCACCTCGCCGACACCGAGCGCCCGGCCGCGGCCCTCTAGTCCGAGCCAGCCCAGGAAAAAACCGGTGAGCTGCCAGAGTGCATCCAGCCCGAGGCAACCCGGCATCACGGGGTCTCCCTGAAAATGGCAGGGGAAGAACCAGAGGTCAGGCCGCACATCGAGTTCTGCTCGCACCATGCCCTTGCCATTCGGGCCGCCATCTTCGGAGATTTCCGTGATGCGATCGAACATCAGCATGGGCGGCAGTGGCAATTGCGCATTGCCTTGGCCAAACAATTCGCCGCGACCGCAGGCGAGAAGCTGTTCGTAAGGGAAGCTGGAGGCGCGAGAACTGGTGCTTGTGGTCATTTTCGGAGTATCTCCAGGCATTCGCGCAATGATGCACGGGTATTGATCGAGCGATTGATCCGGAAACAATGCCCGGCGCGTGCTGTGGCACTAGCACGGGCTCTCGCATGGCGTGAAGTGTCATTGCGCGAACTGTCCAAGGAACTGTCCAAGGAACTGTCCAAGGAACTGTCCAAGGAACTGTCCAAGGAACTGTCATTGACTCGATCAGCATGACAGCTAGGGTCCGCGTCATGTTCAGTTCAGCCAGATTTATTGCCCTGCTCTGTGTTTCCGCGCTGCTCGTTTCGGGTTGCGCCGGCGAGCGCAAAGACGTTTTTGCGCCTCTGGGGCAAGGCTCGTCCAATGCCAAGCCGCTGCATATGCTGGTCGCGACGACGCGTGGCCGCGCCACCAATCAGGCAGAGCTGTTTTCGGGCGAGCGCGGCCAGCTTTTGTCGCTTGCCGAAATCAGCATCTCCGTGCCCCCGGCGAGCGCGCGCCAGATTGGCGAGGTGCAGTGGCCCAAATCCATGCCGGGCAACCCAGAGACGGATTTCGTTGTCACAGCAACGGATACATTGAACCCCGTGACAGTGCGTGAGCGGCTGCGTCAGCGCCTCAAGCAGCAGGGCCATGGCCGGGTGCTGCTGTTCGTGCATGGCTACAACAACAAGTTTGCCGATGCGGTGTTCCGCTTCGCCCAGATTTCGCATGATTCCGGCGCGCCCTCGCTGCCTATCCTGTTCACATGGCCCTCGCGCGCCAGCGCCCTCGCCTATGGCTATGACAAGGAAAGCGCGAACTACTCGCGCGACTCGCTGGAGCTGGCCATCCGCGCGCTTTTCGCCGAGCCCTCGGTGAAGGAAATCGACATCCTCGCCCATTCCATGGGCAATTGGGTGACGCTTGAAAGCCTGCGCCAGATGGCCATCCGCGATGGCAAGCTGCCGGCCAAGATCAAGAATGTGATGCTGGCCGCGCCCGATGTGGATGTCGATGTGTTCGGCATGCAGATCGCGCGCATGGGCAAGCCGCGCCCGCGCTTCACATTGTTTGCCTCGCAAGACGACCGCGCATTGGCGTTCTCGCGCCGCATTCAGGGCGGTATTGATCGTCTTGGCCAGGTTGATGTTGCCAAGGAGCCACTGCGAAGCGAGCTTGCCGCGCAGGGCGTTGAAGTGCTGGATCTCACATCGCTCAAGGGTGCTGACAGCTTCAATCATGGCAAATTCGCCGAAAGCCCGCCGGTTGTGCAGTTCATCGGCAGGCGTCTTGCCGCGGGCCAAGAGCTCGACGACAACAAGCCAAGCTTTGGTGAGCATGTCTCCTCGCTCTCAACGCGCGCAGGGGCAGTGGCAGGTCTGATAGTTGCCGCGCCATTGAGCGTGCTGGACCCTGATTCTTCCCGCACATTTGGCGCCCAGCTCAATTCCGCCCTCAACAATGTCGAGCAGCGTGATGATGCGCAGATCCGTGCCGATGCCCGCCTTCATGATTTCAAGGCGCGCGAGCAGCAGCTGAAATTGCTGGAGAAGAAACAGCCCTGAATGGCCGTTGAGCCAGCTTCGCGATTGCCGCAATGCAACAAAGCTGATATGGCCCCGCCCGCAACTTGAATTCTGCCCGGTCGGCGTCCCATCGCGGCCGGGCCTTTCGTTTGGAAATCCTCATGTCCAGCACCACCGCCATGCGCAACATCGCCATCATCGCCCACGTCGACCACGGCAAGACCACGCTCGTCGACAAGCTCTTGCAGCAATCTGGCTCCTTCCGCGAGAATCAGCGTGTTGCCGAGCGCGTGATGGACTCGAACGATCTCGAAAAAGAGCGCGGCATCACCATTCTCGCCAAGGCGACGTCCGTCGTCTGGAAGGACACGCGCATCAACATTGTTGATACGCCTGGCCACGCCGACTTCGGCGGCGAGGTGGAGCGCATCCTCTCCATGGTCGATGGCGCGATCGTGCTGGTGGATGCTGCCGAAGGCCCGATGCCGCAGACCAAATTCGTCGTCGGCAAGGCGCTGAAAATCGGCCTGAAGCCCATCGTCGCGATCAACAAGGTGGACCGCCCCGATGCGCGCATCACCGAGGTTGTGAATGAGGTGTTCGATCTCTTCGCCGCCCTCGACGCCACGGATGAGCAGCTCGATTTCCCCATCCTCTATGGTTCAGGCCGCGATGGCTGGATGGCTGACAAGCCGGAAGGCCCCAAGGAGACAGGCCTCGCGCCACTCTTCGACCTTGTTTTGCGCCATGTGCCGCAGCCGGATGTGGGCGATGGCCCCTTCCGCATGCTGGGCACGTTGCTCGAGGCCAACCCCTTCCTTGGCCGCATGATCACGGGCCGCATCACCTCGGGTTCGATCAAGCCGAACCAGCCGATCAAGGTGATGTCACGCGATGGCACGCTGATCGAGCAGGGGCGTGTCTCGAAGATTCTCGCCTTCCGCGGCATCGAGCGCCAGCCCATCGAAGAGGGTGTGGCGGGTGATATTGTTGCCATTGCCGGCCTGCAGAAGGGCTCGGTGGCTGATACCTTTGCCGCTCCTGAAGCCGTTGAGCCTATCCAGGCGCAGCCCATCGATCCGCCAACCGTGACGATGAGCTTCATCGTCAATGACAGCCCGTTGGCTGGCACGGAAGGCGACAAGGTCACCAGCCGCATGATCCGCGACCGCCTCTTCAAGGAGGGCGAGGGCAATGTCACGCTGAAGATCGAGGAAAGCACCGACAAGGACAGCTTCACCGTCTCGGGCCGCGGCGAATTGCAGCTCGCGATTCTCATCGAGACCATGCGCCGCGAGGGCTTCGAACTGGGCGTCTCGCGCCCGCGTGTTGTCATGAAGCGCGATGAGACCACGGGCGAAATGCTGGAGCCGATCGAGGAGGTACTCATCGACGTCGATGAGGAGCATTCCGGCGTCGTCGTGCAGAAGATGAGCGAGCGCAAGGGCGAGATGCTTGAAATGCGCCCCTCAGGCGGCAACCGCCTGCGCCTTGTGTTCCATGCGCCGACGCGCGGCCTTATCGGCTATCAGGGCGAACTCATGACCGACACGCGCGGCACCGCGATCATGAACCGGCTGTTCCATGCCTATGCCCCGTTCAAGGGCGAGATCGAGGGTCGCCGCAATGGCGTGTTGATCTCGAATGATCAGGGCGAGGCCGTGGCCTATGCGCTGTGGAACCTCGAGGATCGCGGCCCGATGATCATCGAACCAGGCTGGAAGGTCTATCAGGGCATGCTGGTGGGCGTGCACACGCGCGAGAATGACCTTGAGGTCAACGTGCTCAAGGGCAAGAAGCTCACCAACATCCGCACCACCTCCAAGGACGAGGCTGTGCGCCTCACCCCGCCGATCCGCATGACGCTGGAGCGCGCGCTCGCCGGGATTCAGGACGACGAGCTGGTGGAAGTGACGCCAAAGTCCATCCGCCTGCGCAAGATCAAGCTCGACCCGAATGAGCGCAAGCGCGCCGAAAAGCAGAAGGCTGATCAGGCGGCTTGAGGGTTATCGTAGGGGCATTGAGCCTCTAAACCTCCCCGTCATGGTCGGGCTTGTCCCGACCATCCACGTCTTTCTTGCAGCATTCTCAAACCGTGGATGGTCGG